>CAMWQE010000072.1 GCA_947176335.1 uncultured Porphyromonadaceae bacterium
CTGTTAAATTGGCGATTTTTCAGAATACATCAAGTAAAAAGTGAAACACTCTTTTTAATATGTCTGTGTTAATAGTTTTATTTCATTAGCTGTTACTATTTTAGTCTATATGGCAAAATTAGCAAATTCCCAAGAAATAAACAAATTAGCATCTCCTATAAATACAACGATAGAATTAATTAGTAAATAAGAGGGATTTGGGAGTTTTAGGATTAACTGCTAACTTTAGGGTTGGAAAGTGTATGTCGCAATATCATGGCGGCATAGAATACGCTTGATAAGTGACAAAATCAGGGATTTACGAGTAGATTTAATGGAAAAGATGAGGATTTTGGTTGTTGAGGAAGCTGGCAGCACGAACAGCCTGCTTGCCGACTTGGCACGCAAAGGCGAGGCGCAGGACGGCTATGTTGTGGCGGCGCGGAGTCAGAGTGCCGGACGAGGGCAACGCGGCAACAGTTGGGAAAGTGAACCGGGCAAGAACCTTACTTGTTCAATGCTTTTCGCAGGGCGCGACATAGATGTGTCACGCCAGTTCTTCATCAGCGAGGCGGTTGCGCTTGGCGTGGCGGATGTGCTAACCGGGGAGCTTGCCGACAGTGGCGTTGAGGTTAGCGTGAAGTGGCCTAATGATATATACATAGGTGACCGGAAGGTGTGCGGCATCCTCATTGAAAACTCCCTAACCGGCAGGCGCGTAGACCGGAGTATTGCGGGGATTGGGGTGAACATCAACCAGGAGGTGTTCCGCAGTGATGCGCCGAATCCGGTAAGCCTTAAGCAAATAGACGGGATTGAGAGGGATACGGACGATATTTTGGAACGTATTGCCTCAACCGTACTTGCCAACATGGAATGCGGCGATGAACTTCATAGCCGCTATATGGAGAGCCTATGGCGTAGGAACGGTTTCCACAGATATGTCGACAATCTCAGGGAGGAAGAAATCGAAGCACGAATCAAGGACGTGCGTCCTACCGGACACCTTGTGCTGGAGCTGCGCAATGGCGAGGAACGCGAATTCGCTTTCAAGGAAGTCACCGCCATCCTCTGAAGCGCATATTTATTTCTCTAAATCCAACATATTCATGTCAGCAGATGACACGTTGAAGGACATTCAATATGCTATGGTTCAGCGGAACAGGAGGGCGGTTGCGAATGCTGCTATCCCCTCTTTCCTGCCAGTGAAACCGAGGTGTTCCGTAGTGGTCGCCTTCACCGATACCCGGTCACGGTCTATGCCTAAATCATGCGCCACAGAGTCACGCATCTGCTCTATGTATGGCGACATTTTTGGCGCCTGTGCCACAATCGTTATGTCCACATTGCCGATTCTGTAACCTTTCTCCAGGACAAGACTTACAACATGACGCAACAACCCTTTGGATTTCGCCCCTTTGAAACGCATGTCAGTATCCGGGAAATGGTAGCCGATGTCGCGCAGGGCGGCGGCACCGAGAAGAGCATCAGCAAGAGCGTGGAGGGCAACATCAGCATCACTATGACCCTGAAGACCGAATTCATAAGGTATTTTCACTCCGCATATCCATAGCTCGCGGTTGGGTGCAAAGGCATGGACATCCATTCCAAGCCCGGTCCTGATATCTGTTATTTCTGTCATAGATTTTTATTTTTTACCGAAAATTTCTTTCAGCCCGTCCATGTCAAATGTCAGGGTGAAGCGTAAAGTCTGGTCAAGCGGAGAGGTCTGCGCGGTTGCAAGCATATATGAGGCGTCAATACGCAGTATGTTCATTGCAAACCCTGCTCCTATGCCGAAATACTGCCTGTTACCCTTCATCGCGTGCTCGTAAAAATAGCCTGCGCGGGCAAAAAACTGCTGATTGTAAGAGTACTCCGCTCCAAACGACCACATGATCTCTTTCAACTCCTCGCTGAATCCGCCCGGAGCATCGGAAAACGACTTGAAAATACCTGTAATGGGCGACATATTCTCCCATTTTTCAAGAGCGTTGAGATATTCCCGCTGACCGTCGGGAGTGGCGGTGTCATAGTCACTCTCGCGTGGGCGGGCGGGTACAAGCAGCTTGTTTAGGTCAAGCCCGACTGACAGGTTATGGTAATCGGCAAGAGGAATAGTGAAATTAGTACCGAGACGCAGGTTTGTCGGCAGGAACGCCGGGTCTTCGCCGTGGTTATACGACACTTTTGTACCGATGTTTGAAATATCCCAACCCCATGACCACTGGCATTCATTTCGCCCGACCATCGGATAAGTTGTATAATATCCGGAGATGTCAGCAGAAAAAGCGGAAGCTCCGGTGCTGTTGTCACCCGCGTATGAATCAGAGAAACCGAGATCTGAATAAATGTAGCGTAGCACCACTCCCATAGAATATTTTTCAGACAGCTTGCGCGAATAGCCTATGTCAAAGCTCATTTCATAAGGATTGAGAGTCTGTGCCGAGCCTATTGCCTCCGACCCGGTTGTAACTTCTCCCAGCGAAAAGTAACGGAGAGTCGCACTCACCGCCTGATTGTCGGCATTACCGATTTTCCAATAACCGGACAGATTGGCGAGGAAAATATCGTCAACAAGTTTCCTGAGCCACGGGGTATAGCTCAGTGACACAGCCGCCTTGCTGTAGGCAAACGCATATTTCGATGGATTCCAGAACTGCGAATTTGCATCAGGTTCAGTAGCCGCCCCAAGGTCTCCCATCGCGGCGCTTCTGGCATCAGGAGCGATATTCAGTGAGTTGACACCGGTCTGAATCGGGTTGAAATCATTCTTGTCCTGCGCGGCGGTGGAAAAGACCGCAGCGGCAGCGAAAAGTATAAATGACAGGACTTTTGCTTTCATACTTCTATAACTGAGTATGGCGCGTTTTATTGCATAGGAATGCGCAAATTACCTGATTTTGAAATCAAACGCAGCAATGCCACTGATTTGCACGCACAAATCATTTCCCGGCTTAACAGGTTCTATCCCGGCAAGTGAACAGGGCAATATCACATCCCCGGTTTTAAGAGTCGTGTAATGGCTGACCGATTCAATGACATTGTCAATATCAAATTCCTGTAGATTCACTGATATATCCCTATCCCCTATCGTGATTTCGAGCTGCCGGTCTGGTGTTGGAAGCGGCTGCCATTCGCCAAACCCGAGACAATAGTCAAAAAGACCAAGAACACCCTCAGGCTTGCACTCTTCAGCAAGCTTTCCCATAACACTGACCGGAATAAGACGCACGGCAACAGTGAATGAGTCATAATAGCGCGGCGCAAACTTCGCGCTTATATCCTTGCCCAAACGGCTTATTTTAAATGCAGGGCAAACCTCCAGCCGCCAATGCGAATCGAAATCAGGCAGGAAAAGCGGACGCCCTGCGGCAACAGTCGCCGAGTCCACAATCACCTCCACTGCCGGAGGATTTGAAAGCGGAGCACCCGAAACCCGTTTTACTGCGATTACTTTCACTTTGAAGGGGTTATCAGATTCAACCTATTGTACATCACCGCAAGATGGGCGTAAATGGATGTGTTCTGCACCACTATTCCCTCCGGAGTACGGATTCTGAACGGAGTGAAATTCCAGAGAGCCTTGGCTCCGGCGGCAATAGCGAGGTCAGCTGTTTCCTGCGCCTTCTCCACCGGCACGGCGATTATGGCTATCTCCGCTGAAAAAGATTTCCTGACAGAAGGCAACTCCTTGACATCAAATACCGGCACATTCATTATCGTTGTACCGATTATCTCGGGGTTCACATCGAATCCCGCAACGATATCAAGGCCGTAACGTGTCAGACCGGAGTCGGTGATAAGCGCCCTGCCGAGTGAACCGACACCGATAATCACAGCATTATGCTCACGGTTAAAACCGAGATATGAGCGGAGCACCCTCTCAAGCGCGGCAACAGCATATCCTATCCTGGTCTTGCCACGGATATTGAGAAAGGACAAATCTTTGGCAATCTGTGAAGCCTCCACATTTATCTCCTTTGAAATCGCGGTGGAGGATACATACTCCACGTTGCGTGAGCGCAGCATGCTCACATAGGCAAGATACCACGGCAACCTCCTGAGAGTTGGTTCCGGCATTATATCGCGCAAAGGTGTCCTGATTTCTTCCATGACTATAAACTAATATGCACGCCTGTTGGAACCATTCTGCCTCAGCCTGCCGTTATTAGTTCGGTTCCGGTTGCTGTTTCTGTTGGTATTCCGGTTCTGGTCACGGTCGGAGGACACTCCTGGAATGTAAAATTCATCCTCTTCCTCCTCGTCGTCATCTCTCTGCTCCTCCTCTCCGGCTTTCACCTTAGGCTTGTTTTTCTTTATATCGTAAGGCTTCTGTTGGTCAAGAGGCAGCTCGGTCACATTCCAGCTCTGCTCCACATTCCATTTCTTCCTCACAGTTATCTTCTTAGGATAGTAATATACCTCCTCCGGCTGGTGCCCGAGGGTCATGCTTCCGTCAGTATACACACCATTTGAATCAGCGTCAACAAACAGACGCGCATAGTATGTGTTCGGTAGCAGGTGCATGAATACCGCGTGCCCGTCCACTACCGGCTCAGTGAACACCGGCATATCGCTCTGGTTGAGGAGCTGCACCATAGCCTTGCCTTCAACACCGGAGATAGTGAAATCCAGCGATGAATATTCATCCTCGTCACGTACCGTAAATTCTGTCTTGGTTGTGTTGTTCCACTCATTATATATTCCGGTGACAGCGGTGGAATCAACCGTGAGGCGGTAGCGCGTACCGGGAATCCATTCGTACTCCGCGATAAAATCAAGTGGTTTCAGCGAATCGGGACATACAAACACCGGCGCCTCAAGCTCAATCCATGTGGTGTCGTCTTTCTCCTCAAGCTTGATTTTACTCTGGTCGATTGATGCAACCGGCTGGGAGGCATTGAACATAAGCTTCTGGTAAACCTCCAGAGTGCTTGTTTTTGTGCGGAAATTCATGAAAACGGTCGGTGGAACGCTATCCTCGTCCTCCTTACCCTTTTTCTTCTTTGTTTCTTTCTTCTCCTTTTTTGCTCCGCCACGCATGAACAGCTTGAGGGTATCGGTAGTCCATGACAGGTTGTCGCTTGTGTCGGTGCGCAGATATCGCGCACTCACAAGAAGCGAGTCCTGCATGATCAGCACTGAATCTTTCAGCCAATACTCGAGAGTATCGCGGGTTGCCGAAGAATTCAGGATTGTGAAATCAGAAAGGTTCCGCCCCTCATACTCTCCGTTGGCAATCGTGATTTCAGGGAAAGTATCGGAAGGCGCGTTGAACAGAAATGACAACCGGTTGCGGTCAGTACGGTCATTGCGAAGCATGTACTGCGGCTTGTAATCTTCATTGAACCATGTCAGCAACACATCGTTAGGCGCATAAACGGCAACCTCGCGGGATACTATTGAATCAGAGCCATCCACAGCCTTGAGGGTATCCTGCACAGTGGTATCAGTAACTGTAGGAGTCACCACCACATCAAGAAACGCAATATCCTCGCTTCTGTCCCAGTGGTAATCACGGTTATTGTCCTTAAGGGCAAATACCTTGTAAGAGCCCTCCTTAAGATTTCTGACAGTAAACTGCCCGAGCTGATTTGTCTTGGTGATTCTTTCAAGGGGCAGGGTTGTGACAGCGGTGTCTGAAAGATTGGAGTAAACGCCTACAAGCATTCCCTGCGCCGGCTCCAGATTGCTACCCTGCAACACCATTCCGCTGATTTGCAATGTATCGATTACGGGACCGGTTGAAAAGGCGAAAGAAAAACCGTCTATCTCGTTTCCTTCATTAAGGTCACTGATGCCGTCTGAAAAATCTATGGTATAGGTTGTGTTCGGAATCAGGGTGTCACGCAGTTCCACAGTCAGAGTCCTGCCCCCCGCAGTTATAAGTGGAGTAGTCAGCTGCGCCGGAGAGATAACTACTTTGCCGAGTACATCTTTTACCTGCACATTTTCATTAAACCTCAGCGAAATTTTATTTTGCTTGACATTCAGCGCGCCGGGTGCGGGATTACTACCGAGAAAAACCGGCGGCTCGATATCCCTGGGACCGCCTTCAGGACGCCCCATGCTCGCGCACGCAGCCATGACTATAGCCACAGCCGCCGCTACCATAAGGCGGAAGTATGATTGTCTGCGATTCATAATTTCAAAGCGTCCACAAAATTACAACAATTCAGCGATATATCATTCCAGACCGTACTCCTTGATTTTACGGTATAAGGTGCGCTCCGATATATTGAGTTCCTTCGCGGTTGCCTTACGGCGACCTCCGTTGTTTTCAAGCGACCTGCGTATGGTTTCCTTCTCGGTTTCCTCCAAAGTTGCCGGAACAACTTCCACCTCCTGCGCCGGAGTAGTGTGCGGCACTATTATCGGCTCCACCGCAGGAGCGTACTTGACGAGGCTCTTAGGCATCTCCTCTTTGACATCACGGCTATTGCCCTTGACCTCTTTCCTCAGCGCATCAATCTCGTTCTGAAGCCTGAACAGCATATTGAACAGCAACTCCCTCTCCCTCTCATAATCATGTGTTGCGGAAGCACCGGTAACTGCGGGAGTATATACTCCGCTACTTGGGGGCAGGTACTGTGCTACATCTGCTGTGCCAACAGTCTGACCGGCATTGAAAAGAGCGAGCTGCTCGGTAACATTTTTAAGCTGACGCACGTTCCCGGGCCAACGGTACCGCAAAAGCAACTCCCTCGCTCCTTCGTCAAAAGAAATCTGGGGAGTACGGTAACGCTCTGAAAAATCCGCGGCAAATTTACGCGCGAGCAGTGATATATCGTTTCCCCTGTCACGCAACGGAGGGATGGAAATATGCACCGTAGAGAGGCGGTAGTACAAATCTTCGCGGAAACGTCCTAGCTCCACAGCCTTGAGCAAGTCGACATTTGTAGCTGCAACAACCCTGATATTGGTTTTCTGAACAGTAGACGAACCTACTTTGATAAACTCCCCTGTTTCAAGCACCCTGAGCAGACGAGCCTGGGTGGTAAGTGGCAGTTCCGCAACCTCATCAAGAAAAATAGTACCTCCGTCAGCCTCCTCGAAATAGCCTTTGCGGGTAGCGACAGCTCCGGTAAACGCACCTTTTTCATGTCCGAACAACTCGGAATCAATAGTTCCCTCCGGAATCGCTCCGCAGTTCACCGCAATATATTTATTATGCTTTCTTGCGCCGTAGGCATGGATAATCTTTGGAAAAAACTCCTTGCCGGTGCCGCTTTCTCCGGTAATCAGCACCGACAAGTCAATCGGCGCCACCCGTATAGCCCTGCTCACCGCAGCGATGAGCGCAGGAGCATTACCGACAATGCCGAATCTCAGCTTTGCCTGCTGCACCTCTTCGGGAATATCTGACAAATTGATTTCCATGATTATAAAATGGTTTTATTTTACGCTGACTACAAAGTTAATAAAAATGCTCTAAAAGCTAAAATGCATTGCGGCGAACAATTTGGGAACGACCGGTGTTAATATGTAAGCTATTGTTTCACTTACTTAAAAATTTTTAACGACATGAAAGAACTTAAAGGAAGCAAAACTGAGGAGTGCCTCAGACAAGCATTTGCCGGTGAATCACAGGCATGTGTAAAGTATTCATTCTACGCAAAAAAGGCGAAAAAGGACGGCTACCAGCAGATTGGCGCAATATTTGAAGAGACCGCCCACAACGAACATACCCACGCAAAGTTGTGGTTCAAGCTGCTCCATGGCGGTGAAGTGCCCGAAACTCCCGAAAACCTTGTAGATGCAGCTGCAGGTGAGGAATTCGAGTACGAGGACATGTACAAAGACTTTGCAGCAATCGCACGCGAAGAGGGATTCGATGATATTGCCCGCACATTTGAAAGAGTCGGCGAAATCGAGCGTACACACATGGAACGCTACCGCACCTTGCTCAAAAACATCGAGGAGGGATTGGTATTCTCACGCGACGGTGACCGCATGTGGATGTGCCGCGAGTGCGGACATATCCATTTCGGCAAATCCGCTCCCCAGGTATGCCCTGTTTGCAAACATCCGCAGGCATACTTTGAGCTTCGTCCTGAAAACTATTAACAACCAGAGTGCTTAAACACTAAGCATAGGCCAAATTACACGAGGGAGGTTCCAACCGGAATCTCCCTCGTTTTTGCTCTATACTATCATATACATAAAAAAAGTCTGCCGCCCACTACCACAGTGAGCGACAGATATACACATGAAAATTAAAACCTATTAGTTCTTTATGCTTTCACAGCCTTAGCTGCTTTTGCGCTTTTGCGTGCATCAATCAGGTATGCAACCGGAGCTGCAACGAAGATTGTTGCAAGAGTACCGATAATCACACCGAATATCATTGCGAAGGTGAATGAGCGGATAGCGTCACCACCGAGAATGAAGATGCAGAGAAGTACGAGGAGCGTTGAAGCCGAAGTCATAATTGTTCGACCGAGGGTTGAGTTGATTGAGGAGTTGATGGTGCTGTAGAAATTCTGCTTGGGATAAAGCTGGACATTTTCACGCACACGGTCAAACACAACCACAGTATCGTTAATCTGGTAACCGATAACGGTAAGGATAGCGGCGATAAACGACTGGTCAATCTCCATAGCGAATGGGAATGCGCCCCAGAAGATAGAGTAGAAGCCTACGATGGTAAACGCTGTGAACGCAACCGCAGCAAGTGCGCCGAATGAGAAGGCGATATTGCGGAAACGGATAAGGATGTAGAGGAACATCGCCAAGAGTGACAGGAGTACGGCGATAACCGCATCTGTACGCATATCGTTAGCCACAGTAGGACCTACCTTCTGCGAGCTCATGATGCCGACATTCTCATTGGTTGTAGAGAAGTCCTCCATGCTCATGCCGTTGATTTCGTCAGCGAGACCCTTGTAAAGGATTTCAGTAATCTCGTTATCCACGTTTTCATCAGCAGAAGTAATCTTATAGTTGGTGGAGATACGCACCTTTGTGTTGTCGTCGATAGTAATTACGCTTACCTGCGCACCGTCAAAGAGAGGAGCGAGCTTAGCCTGAAGCTCATGGGTCTTGACAGGATGATCGAACTGAACAACGTAGTTGCGACCGCCGGAGAAGTCAATACCCTGGTTAAGACCGCGAACAAAGAACGAGATGATGATTACCACAATGAACACGCCGCAGACAATGAAGCTGAGCTTGCGCTTGGCAAGGAAGTCAATGTGGGTGTTTGTAAACATCTTGCGGCTGAGCGAGGTGGTGAAGGTAAGGTTCTTGAACGCGTTGCTCTTTTCGCCGATGATGAACACAAGGCGGGTAAGATATACAGCTGTGAAGAATGAGCAGATGATACCGATGATAAGAGTTGTGGCGAAGCCCTTGATAGGACCGGTGCCGTAGAGAAGGAGGATTACACCGGTGATGATTGATGTGAGGTTAGAGTCAAAGATTGCAGAGAATGCGTTTGAGTAACCGTCGGCGATAGCCATGCGCACATTCTTGCCGGCACGGAGCTCCTCTTTGGTGCGCTCGAAGATAAGCACGTTAGCATCCACAGCCATACCGAGAGCGAGCACAATACCTGCGATACCG
>CAMWQE010000073.1 GCA_947176335.1 uncultured Porphyromonadaceae bacterium
CTCCTGACGCTGATGAAAGACCTCTCCTTTGAGATTTTCGTAAGTTGAACGGTTGCGGGTTGCAGTATAGGATGCGCCGGCAGTAAAACGTGACTTACTCCACTTTTTGATATAATTGGCTTCAATAGCAAAAGCCTTGTTGTTATCTTTGATATAAGTGTGAATGTCCGTAATATAATCTGAGGCTTCAGGCAGCCGTTCCTGATAATCGGAAAAAGAATGACCTTTGTACAAAGTTGCGCCCAAATCTACGACGAGTGTCTGCTTATTAGCAAAATGCTGTTCAAGGTAAGCTGAAAAAGAGGGTGTAGTGCCTTGTGAGCCGCTGCCGTCATTTAAGTGTATGTCATGGCTGCCATTGCTGAGCGAAAGCATTCCCGAATATTTTTCAAGCGCGGAGATGTTCCTGAAACCTTCCAATGATGCGTAAAACACAGTTGTGTCAGGTTTGATAAAATTGTACGTTATCCAATCGCTCGCACGATTATCGTCAACGCTGCCCCCAAGAGGCTTCTCTACGCGCGAAAGAGATTCGCCATTTGGGTAAGTAAATGTCTCATGATAGTCACGATGCGCTTTTATACCATCAGTCAATTTGTAATAACCACCGATATTCCACTGGGATTTGCCGAAGTTCAATTTCATATCAGCGTTATATATTCCAAACCTGGATGTAGGTGACTGTCTTGCTGAAAGCATAAGGGAACCGCCGACCGCCGGATTCGTTACTATAAAATTCAGCACATAGTTTGCGCCATTGTATCGGAGTCCGGGATTGTCAATCCATTCAATCCTTTTGATTGATTCCGGCAACAGGTTTTTAACTTGGTCAACTGTAGCTTCACGCCCGTTGATGCGCACCTGCACCGATTGTCCGCTTGCTGTGACAGTGCCCATTATTTCATTCACTGAAAGAGTAGGAATCATCATGTTCCGAAGAAGCTGCATGCCGTTCTGTGAATTTTCCAATGCGCTCTTCGAGGGATAAAGCACATCCATGTCCGCCCTGTGTATTACCTTCGGAGCCTGAACAACCACTTCATACAATTCCTTACCACCGATTGTGTCATCAATTTCCTGCGCGGGAGCGATTGCGGGAACAACTATTGCCAATGCCGCAACCATGATTTGTTTTAAGAATGTCTTAGCCATTTTTCGATATGATTTAATTGATTTCATACCGCAAAATTATAGCTAAACTTATCTTAACGCCAAAGGTAAAAGTCTTAACCTCCCACAGATAATTCCCTGATTATCAATAGCGATTTATATTAAAAGTCTAAATCTCGCCGACCTCTGTCCAAATGAACCTTAATCTGATTCTTCCTTGCGCAGGAATGCCACAATATCCTCCTTTTCCGGCACACCGAGTTTCTTCCTGACAGAGGATTTACGCACATAGATGGTGGCAGTGGTCTGTGATGTGATTACACTGATTTCTTTTGTAGAGAATCCTGCAAGCATGAGCACAACTATCTGTTCCTCTTTCTCGGTGAGAATATCACCATGACGCTTATGCAAGACGGAATAGAACCCTGCATAAAGGTTATCTATTATATCATAGACATTTTCCCAGTTTACAAGGGAATCGTTCGATTTGCTGTCGATTGAAGATATTTTGCGCAGCATCTCCCTGTTTTGCTCAGTGGGCGTTTCTGCAACCATCTTGATTATGCCAAGCTGCTGGAGCATGGCACGGCGTAATGTTTCATTTTGTGCCGCGCTTGCATCTGCGGAATTCAACTCATCAACCAATTTCTGCAACACCTCTGCCTGCTCTATTGCATCCAATGCCTTACGCTTCCTGCTCCTCGCATACCATAAGAGCAAGCCGGATATAATAAGCATTGCAAGAATCACGATAATGATTATCGCGGTCTGCCTGTCGCTTTTTACTTTCAAGCTCAATCTTTTGTTTTCTATTTCCAGCGCGCTTTGCTTTGCGTTCTGCTGCATTGCCTGCGTACGTAATAAGACATTTTTTTGGTTATTTATAATCCTCGCCATACGAATCAAGCTCAGCTTCCCTGTTTTCTGGTAGTCGATTGCAGTTTTAAGCATAAAAGCAAAGCTGTTGTAGTATGCCATCTCATTGTCAGAAAAATCTGAGGTACCACTATCTGCCATTTTCAACTCTCTAATGGATTCATCCCTGTGTCCCATATTAAACAGGCACATAGCTTTCCACATGCGGAGGTAAGACGGGAGAGTTTTGCTTGATGCGCCGACCGATAATTTATCCGCAAGAGCCATGCTCTCTTCATATCGACCCAATTCCTGCAATACGCCGATTTTTTCGTATTCGCACATAAGCCTTATCCTTTCCTCATCCTCCGGAAGATTATCTATAATTCCATCCAGAACAACCAGTGCGGAATCATTTCTGCCATTATAAATACAATCTATGTATAGCCAGTACTTATATTGAGTTTGCCAGCCTCTATCTTTATCAATCTCCATGAGCCGGCGCAGTGTGCCTTCGCTTGACTTCTCTTCCAGAATGTCCTCACATAAGAACGCTTTCTCACGCAAAGGAGTAATAAGCAGGCTATCCGGCACATTTTCCAGATTAGACAGTGAATCTATCATTGCAAGCGCCGATTTGCTTTCTCCAATCCAATACTTGTACAACGCAAGCAAAGTCGTGCTATTTATGCTCCTCTCCAAATCCTTGCCCTGATAATACCCTACAGAGTAGTTTATCAATGAGTCGGACAGCATCAATTCCCCTTTTGAATCATGTGAGGATGTGATAACGTAATAGTATTTTGCCTTTATAGAATCAACGGTCAACTCAGCCGGATCTATAAAAGCAAGCATAGACAAGGCACTGTCCGGATAATCGGACATTACCGATTCAGCATTACTGATTATATTGTTGTAGTGGGACTGAGAGCGGCTGCATGACAACAGACCGGCAATCACCACAAGGAACAGGCAAATATTTTTCATCTAATCGCATAGTTGAATCCAAAAGGATTTCTTAATATGCAAAGATAGAAAAATGTCCTGACATACAGTCATTCCTACCCCTTACAACCCATAGCAGTGACTGGAATTACTTTTCTACAGGCTTATTACCTTTAGTCCAGGCAATGATGCCTCCTTCAAGGTTGGTCACCTTGTACCCTTTCTCCGCCAAACGCCTTGCCGCTTCCGCCGACCGCTTGCCGCTCCGGCAGTAAACGGCAACCGGCTTGGATTTATCCAACGATTCCGTTGCCTGACTGATGAAATCATCATCGTATATGTCAATATTCCTTGCGCCGGCAATATGACCTTCGGCATACTCGTCAGGAGTACGTACATCAAGCAACTGCACATTATCGTTTGCCAAAAGCTTTGCAAAACTTCCGGCATCCATATCATTATAACTTTTCTTATCCTGCGCATTTACGCAAGCGCCAAGCCCCAACATTGCGATTAGAATTAAAAATATTTTTCTCATAACTGTCATATATCAAACAACAGCCACCACCCGAAGCAATTCGGATGGTGAACTGATAATTTCCTACTGTTTGCCGGAGATTTACTCACCTGCCGCTTCCAGTACGGCGGGACTCTGAACATCCACACCAAATTCTTTTGCACGGCTAAGAATTGCTCTTGCAAGCTTAGGTTTCAAATCTTCGGGGCAATATCTGAAATAAGCCTCTGCCGCGCGGACATGGGCCGCATCCGGCATAGGATACTCCCTGCGCTCGGGCAAACCGAAAACGCTGTCAGGAAGCTCCTTTTTCTCTTCATATGTAAGTCTATCACTCATAACAGTAATGTATTAAAGTCCTATACGTACACCTATATTAAGCAAACCCTGGGCACCGAAGCCGAGTTCACCGAAAAGGGCGACCTTATTTGCAACATCCGCGGAAACGCATACAGGAGATACCTGAAAAGCGAAATAGCCTTTGTTCTCTTTTTCACCTCCTGCACCATAATGGGTAATATCCGCACCGGCACCTACATGAGCATACATCTTGAACAGACCTGCGTTCATATACTCGTATTTGGCGTTGAGCATGAGAACGTGGTAGTACACATTAGTGTCCGTGCCCTTTGTGCTTGTGCTGGAAAAAGAATAAGAGGGACCAACAGAAAGTTTAGGAGCCACCTTGAAATCAACACCTACATTAAGCGCACCCCATGCATTCTTTACATTCTTAAGGTCACCATGCATATTGGTGGCGTCCATCTGGGTATAACCGCCGTAGCCTATGTTGATTGCGGGACTTGCCGCACTTGCTGCGAAACCAAGCCCGAGTACAGCAACGAGACTCAAAAGAAATTTTTTCATAATAGTAATTTTATAGATAGTTGTGTAATTAAAGAGTATTTACTCTTCTATAACGCCACATCGGCGTCATTTGTTCCGGAAACCCAGAATGAAGTTGCCGTCCACTTTGTCCACGCTCGCCGGCATACCTTTAATATATGGTGCCGGTACTCCACATTCCGGTGCGAGGTCAAACGGGGCGATCTCAACCCTTGCTTCATCCCAACAGCCGGACTCCATGAAGGACTGCAATAAAGCCGCTCCCCCCTCCACGAGCACGCTTGTTATACCGCGATGATACAATTCCCCGAGGACAACATCCAGAGGGGCATCCTTCTTACACTCTATCCATTCAACGGAGCCGCACTGAGGAGATACATTACTGAAATACAGGACTCTTCCTGTCATACTCCTGCAACCTCCAAAAGCTTTTCCACTCCGGTCCAAAATTACTTTGACCGGGTTATTACCGCAAAACAGACGCACATCGAGACGCGGATTATCCGCAACCGCAGTACCGGCGCCGACCATTATCGCATCATGGCGCGCACGCATTGCATGAACCAGTGCCGCAGATGCAGCAGTGGAGAAACGCACAGGAACTTTTGCGCCGTCTTTAACCGCTCCAATAAAACCGTCACGGCTCTGCGCCCATTTCAAGGTAATGTACGGACGGCTGAGAGTATGAGCCGTCATGAACACCTTGTTAAGTTCCCGGCATTCATCTTCCAGTATTCCGGTGACAACCTCAATACCGGCAGCACGCAGTTTCGCAACTCCCCGCCCACTCACTTTTACAAACGGGTCCATGCAACCGACAACAACACGCGGTATGCCTGTCGCAATAATTAGGTCCGCACACGGAGGGGTCTTGCCGTAATGCGAGCAAGGTTCGAGCGTGACATAAATCGTGCTGTTGGCAAGCAACGGGCGATCTGCCTCCGCAACACTCGCAATGGCATTGACCTCGGCATGGGGACCACCATATTTGCGATGATAGCCCTCCCCTATGATTCTGCCGTCATTAACAATCACCGCCCCAACCATTGGATTGGGACTGACATTGCCAAGACCACCGCGCGCAATCTCCACGGCGCGTGCCATAAACCGGGAATCAACCGTCATTTTCTATCTTTTTCTATAAATTCAATCAGACGGCTCACCGCTTCCTCCTCAGGAATATTCTTTTCAATGCACTGCTTACCTTTGTATAAGCTCACATGCCCGACACCAGCACCAACATATCCATAGTCAGCGTCTGCCATCTCCCCGGGGCCGTTGACAATACAACCCATAACACCTATTTTCAATCCTTTCAGCGAAGCGGTCGCCTCCTTGACCTTTCTAAGGGTACTTTCGAGATCAAAAAGTGTCCTGCCACACCCCGGACAGGCGATATATTCCGTCCTTGTGATACGTAAGCGTGCACTCTGGAGTATTCCAAAAGCGAGGCGTGCGGCATCAGCGGGAGTCATTGCATCGGTATCTATCCATATTCCATCTGCAAGACCGTTCATAAGAGGCGCGCCCAAATCTACCGCAGCACGGAGCATAACCTCATCCGCGGACACACCTTTATAAACCGCTTTCAGCACTACCGGATTCGTCAACCCCAAATCAATCATCCTGTGAACTACAGCACTTACCGCACCCTGATAATTTGGATGTGCTGATGTAAGGACTACGACTTTTCCTCCTGGAATTGATTTCAGCTCATCATCGCTGCACGGGGCATTTATTTCAATGAAGCCATCCCAGGTATCAGCATATCTGTCCGGCACACTGTCAGTATTGTAAACAGCGTTACTATCTGCACCGATAACCAGAGGCTCTTTGTCTCCACCAAAACCGTCCGCTTCCTCAGTGACCCTACGCTTCGGATCCAACCGGTCGTATCCCTGACTATACTCTCCTGCAATGGCAGGTGCATCACTCCACGATGACACATAACGTGCAAGGAAACGCGCCACAGGAATCTCATTTTCCGGAGCTTCGCTGAGCGACACCCTTATAGTATCTCCGATACCCTCGGCGAGAAGAGTTCCTATGCCGACAGCAGACTTTACACGTCCGTCTTCACCGTCACCAGCCTCAGTCACACCGAGATGCAGCGGAAAGTGCATATCCTCGGCATCCATAGTCTTAACAAGACGGCGCACAGTCTCAACCATTACCCGCACATTTGATGCCTTTATGGAAATGACCACATCCATGAAATTTCTTTTAACACATACACGCAGGAATTCCATCGCGCTCTCCACCATGCCCGCCGGAGTATCGCCGAAACGGCTCATAATGCGGTCGCTAAGCGAACCATGGTTAACTCCGATGCGTATTGCGGTTCCTTTTTCACGGCATAATTCAAGGAATGGGGTAAGCGCTTCATCTATACGGCGTAATTCCGCCGCATACTCTTCATCGGTATATGAAATTTTACGGAATGTGCGTCCGGGGTCAACGAAATTGCCGGGGTTGATGCGCACTTTCTCCACCTGGCGCGCAGCCTCGAATGCAGCTTTGGGGTTAAAGTGGATGTCTGCGACCAATGGCACAGATATGCCTTTTTCACGCAATTCAGCACGGATTTTGCCTATATTCTCAGCCTCGCGGACACCTTGCGCTGTAAGACGGACAATAACCGCACCCGCCGCATGAATCCTCTCGCACTGCGCAACACTTCCCGGAGTATCCATTGTCGAAGTGTTTGTCATTGATTGCAGCCGCACCGGGTTATCACCTCCGATTCCAACAGAACCAACTTTCACTTCGTCGGTTTGCCGACGTTTGTAGTCAAATGCACCCATACACCTATTTACGGTGATTAGTTTGTCTTGAACTTATATTTTATCTCACGCAAATCAGCGTTTGCTTTCACTATTTTATCTTTCAGGCTTTCACGGTAGGCGGTAAAACGCTTATGAAGCTCCTTGTCGCTCAGGCTGAGAATCTGCACGGCAAGTACAGCCGCATTCATTGCAGCGTTGATGCCGACAGTGGCGACTGAAATGCCCGGAGGCATCTGCACGATGCTGAGAAGCGCGTCAGTACCCGCAAGAGTGGAATTGATAGGTATACCTATTACCGGCAGCGGTGTCATCGCGGCAATCACTCCGGGAAGAGCAGCAGCCATTCCCGCAGCTGCAATGATAACTTTCAGACCGCGCTCTTCAGCTCCACGCGCAAACTCCTCCACTTCGGCGGGAGTGCGGTGCGCAGACAGCGCATTCATCTCAAAAGGCACCTCCATTTTCTCAAGGAAATCGGCTGCCTTACTCAGCACAGGCAGGTCGGAAGTGCTGCCCATGATTATACTTACAACTGGTTTCATTATCTGATATATTAAGGATTAATTTAAAATGCTGATGCAATGTAGACGCACAGAAAACCGTTGCAGAAACCTGCGGCGACCTGTCCTAATGTGTGACGGTCGAGATACACCCTCGCAGTGCCGACAGCTCCTGCTGCAATTATCGTAGCGATGACAATCCATATAAAATTCACGCCGGGAAAAACAAACTGCTTCTCCACAATACGGAATGCGAGCGCAACGAGACCTCCCATTGCCGCGAGATGCGCGCTGATTTTCCACCAGCGGTTTACCAGAGCATTAACTCCAACGGCAACCATTCCGCCAATCATGAACAGCCAGAGCCACCCCGGAGCATGGGCATGGGCGAGAATCCATGCGGAAGCCGCATAGCTCACCGCAGTGAGGAGATAAGGTATCGTACGCTCGGTGCGCTCGTTGAGCCCGGGGTCTTTTATCATTCCGGCGCGGTGCATCCCATAAATAAGCAATGCCGGCAAGATACAGGTCACACCAAACACTGCAAGGAGAAGACGCCAACGCACCGGTGAGGGAGTGATGGCGAGCATACTGCCCCAAAAAGCTATTGCAACCCCGTAAGTGGGCACAAGCAACGGCGAAAACATGGTCGATAATATTCTACTTAAAATTTTCATCTATGCTATTATAATCATACAGTTCTACGTAATCTTGCTATAGGCAACCCCGCCTTTTCACGATATTTCGCAACGGTTCTGCGCGCAATATCATAGCCTTGTGCCGTTAATGCGGCGGCAAGAGCCTCATCGCTAAGCGGATTTCCCTTGTCCTCCTCCTCGATAAGTGCTTTCAGCGCCGCCATTATCTCGTGGGACGATGTGTCGGAATTTTCCTTAGGACGCTCACTGAAGAAAGACTTAAGCGGGTAGATGCCTTGCCGTGTGGCAACATATTTGCCGGAAGTGGCACGGCTCACTACAGAAATGTCGTATCCGGTCATCTCCGCGATATCCTTCAATATCATAGGCTTCAGGGTATGCTCATCATCCGTCAGGAAAAATTCTCGCTGGATTTTCATGATTGCGCTCATCACCCGCAAGAGGGTTTCATTTCTCATGCTTATAGCCTTGATGAAACTTGCGGCATCATCACGGCGGCTCTTGATAAACGCCTTTGCCTCAGCCTGCCGTCCGGGTGTGCCCGGTTCTATCTCCACATCTGCATCGGCGAAACTCTTCTCCACCTGCAATGAGGGTATTCTGTTGGGAATAGTAAGGCTTAGCGTTCCCCCCTCGTTATCTACGATGAAATCCGGGGTGATATGGCGCAACTTGTCCTCCTCGTCAATAGTCCCGAGTGATGCGCCTCCAGGCTTCGGATCAAGTGAGCGTATTACCCCCATTGCATTGCGTAACTGCTCGTCATCAACTTTCAGTGTGCGTCCCAGCTTGTCAAAGTCCATTCGGCTGAGAAGGTCGAAATTATGCTCCACAATTTCTGTCGCCACTTTCACATCCGGAGTTTCCGGGCGCGCTTTCAGCTGCAACAGCAGGCAATCGCGCAAATCGACCGCACCGACCCCTACCGGCTCAAGACCGCGCACAATTTCCCACACTTCACGGACATCCTCCGGAGTTGCATCCACCCCATCATTGATTGCCGCATCATCGGCTATCGCTGTGATAGACCGAGTCATATAGCCGTTATTGTCAAGGTTACCGGTGATAATGCGTGCTATCTTCATCTGCTTGTCGGTCAATGGCATCTGTGCAAGCTGGCTATTCAACTGCTCCATGAGTGAGCCGCCCCCCTGCACTGCCACAGGCTCAAATGAACGGTCACCGGCGCTGTGATTGTGTGCCTCAAACCGATAAGATGGTATATCATCCTCACTGCGGAAATCAGC
>CAMWQE010000074.1 GCA_947176335.1 uncultured Porphyromonadaceae bacterium
CTCTTGATGCGCTTGAGGCTGCAATGAAGGCTGATGACAAAGAGCATATCGCTCCTTCCATGTGCTATGCATACGCGGCTCTCTGCGAAGGTGCTCCTTTTATAATGGGCGCTCCGAATACCACAGTCGATATCCCCGCAATGTGGGAACTCAGCGAAAAAACGGGCATGCCTATCGCCGGCAAGGATTTCAAGACCGGTCAGACACTTGTTAAATCCGGCTTTGCTCCCATTATCGGTACCCGTTGCCTCGGTCTTAACGGATGGTTCTCGACTAATATTCTTGGAAACCGCGACGGGCTCGTGCTTGACGAACCCGCGAATTTCCGCACTAAGGAGGTGTCCAAGCTATCTACACTGGAGTCAATACTTGACGGAGAAAAGCAGCCTGATCTCTATAATGCAAATTGCGGTGGAGCTGAAGAGGGCGGCCATCAGGGTTATTACCATAAAGTACGCATCAATTATTATCCTCCCCGCAATGACAGCAAGGAAGGTTGGGATAATATTGACATTTTCGGCTGGATGGGATATCCTATGCAGATTAAGATTAACTTTCTGTGCCGTGATTCTATCCTTGCGGCACCTCTGTGCCTTGACCTTGTGCTTTTGAGCGACCTTGCCGCCCGTGCCGGCAGGCATGGCATCCAGCGCTTCCTGAGCTTCTTCCTTAAGAGCCCGATGCATGACTATACCAAAGGTGAAGTGCCTGTAAACCACCTCTTCCAGCAGTACACCATGCTTAAAAACGCTATCCGTGAGATGGGCGGCTATGAAGCTGATGAGGAGATAGACTAACCAAAATTCCAATAAATATTTTTATAAGGTATTGCGTGGCTATGACGGCTGCGCAATATTTTTTTATTCATAACTAAAAAAATAGTTAACGCGATTGGTGAACTAAAATATTAGTTATACCTTTGCTGCAAATAATTTTGCTATGGCTAAGAAACGCGATAAAATAGTCCTCACGGAAAAAGAGGAGGAAATAATGAAACTCCTGTGGGAGCATGGGCCGCTTCATGTGCGTGAAATGCTGGAATACTATAGTGAGCCGAAGCCGCATGTAAACACTGTTTCTACAATCGTGCGAATCCTGGAGCAGAAGGGCTATGTCGGCCATGAAGCAGTCGGAGGGTCGCACCGCTACCATGCGATTGCAAAGATGGAGGATTTCCGTCGCAAGACCTTTGGTGAATTGATAAGAAATTATTTCGGCAACAGCTATATGGGCGTGGTGTCAGCGCTTGTGGAGGATGAAAAAATATCTGTGGACGAGCTCAAGGAGCTCATAAACCGGGTTGAGCGCGGAGAGGAGGAGAGAAAATAATGGCAACGCTCTTCTATTATTCAGTCTTGGGGGGGTTAGTACTGTTGGTACTTTATATCGTGTACCGCTGGGCAATGGCATCTGAAAACCAGCATGGTTTTAACCGTGGGGTGATAATGGCAATATATTTTGTGTCATTTACTTTGTTTCCGGTAGTTGACCTTTTTAAATCATCCGGTGCCCGTATAAATATTGAGCCGATAACGGTAGTCGGTTTCAATTCGGCTCCTAAATGGATTGACACCTCCATTATTCCGAGAGTACTGTTGGGGTTATATCTTATCGGGGTGGTGGTTATGCTTATGACTACAATTAATAATTACCGCAAGCTGGTTCAAATCATCCGTAAAGGCAAGAAAGTGATTTATGATGGCAAGACTGTTGTTGTTACTGAAGATAATTCTGTTGCTCCGTTCAGTTGGATGAAATACATTGTGCTCCCTGAGAAAGATTTTAATGACAAAGGTGATGTGATAGTATCTCATGAGCGGCAGCATCTGTACCACTGCCACTGGGTGGATTTGCTTGTTGCACAGGTAGTGCTTATCCTCAACTGGTTCAATCCTGCTGCATGGCTTATGCGTGAGGAACTCAAAACCGTGCATGAGTATCAGGCAGATATGGGTGTTATTGCATCCGGCGCGGATATGAAATCGTATCAGATGCTTCTGATAAGCAAGGCGGTTGGTAGGAAATTTCCTGGGCTGGCAAACAGTTTGAACCACAGCAAGCTTAAAAAACGAATAAATATGATGCTATCGACCCGCAAAAGCACGGTGGCATCCAAAATGCGCTCGCTGTTTCTGGTTCCAGCTGTCGCAGTAGTGTGCGTTATAGTCAGTCTGCCCGCTGTCGGTCGTACTCTGAATGATTTGCGTAAGGCATCTTTTGCTAAGAAAGAATTGCCTGCGAATGTTAAAGTTATACATATAAAGCCCTCCGGTCAAGAAAGTGAAAAAATAGACAGTAATCCTGTAATATTCCTAAACGGAAAGGAGATTGATGGCGCTGAGATGAAAAAACTGAATCCCCATGATATAAAGGATATCTCGGTAAGGAAAGATAAAGGCGGGGCAGGAGAAATATATATTCGTACAAAGTAATAACTGTTTAAATAAAAGAAAATGAAAAGAATGATTATTGCCGCACTGCTCGGTTGCAGTGTAGCCGGGTATGCTATTGCCCAGAACATCCAGGTTATCCGTGCATCAAGCGCGCCTAAAAATGCAGTCAATGCATCAAGCATGGCTAAAAGCTCTACTTCCCTTGATGAATTGGTGGTAAGTAAGGGTGATTTCAATGACTCTAAGGTTTATGAGCACTTTGGAGCCGGACAATATGCTGCACTGTATGACTACAATATCAATACAAAGACAAAAGGCGGCGATCCGGTGACAGAAACTTATGTCACAGCACTACGCATTGGTGAAAATGGTGCTCTCTTTACCGATTATCTTACTTTTAAAGCCGATTCTATCTCAAGCTCTGATATGTCGGATGAACAGAGGGCTGAAATTTTGAATAGCATAAACAATGTCGATTTCTTTTTTGTACCGACTGTTGTACAGAATATTCCGGAAGGAAATATTACCACAACAGATCAGGCGGCAATAACTATTGCGTCATTCACAGAACCATTCGGGGAGATTGAATGGCAGCTTACCGAGGAAAGTGACACTTTTGCCGGTTATAATGTAATGGCGGCAATCGGTTCATACGGCGGACGTGAATGGAAAGCATGGTTTACCGAAGAAATTCCTGTGGCATTCGGTCCCTGGAAGCTCACCGGACTGCCCGGGCTTATCCTCAAGGCGCAGGATAGTGATGGGCTCCATGAATTCAAGCTTATTTCATTTACGAAGAGTGATGTGCCTCTTGCCCTGAAGAAAAACGCTTCTACCGTTAAAACCGAGCGGGCGAAATTTATTGAAATGAAAAACCGCACGGCTCAAAATCCTATGGCGTCTATTAATCCGGCTTCAATTTCAGAAGTGTCAGTGTTGAAAAATAAATCAGGAGGAGCTGAGTTGATTGTTAATGGAGTGCCCTTGCGTGTTCCCGTGAATATTTATGTTCCTCTTGAGTTGGAATGAAACGTCTATTGTCCATATTGATGGTGCTTGTTGCTTTTGCTGCCGTAGGGCAGCAAAAGCAGATAAGCGGTACTGTTACCGGTGCAGATGGTGAGCCATTGTCCGGGGTGACGGTCAAGGTTTTCAGCGGGCATAGGTTGCGGACATTTGCGCGCACCAACAGCAGTGGCAAATACCTGCTTAAGGTACCGGAAGGGGACTCGCTGACAATGCGCTTTGAGCGTATGTCGTATGCAAAAGTGGAGTGTCCGGTCCCGGCTGTCTCACCCTTTGATGTAAAGATGACGGTTGCACCCACGGAGATAAGGGAGGTTGTTGTAAATGCCCCGTCGGTAAAAATGCGAGGTGACACACTCTCTTTCAATGTCGCGGCATTTATCGGCAAAGGTGATGTATCGCTTGAGGACGCGTTGAAGAAAATACCCGGAATCACAGTGGCATCAAATGGCGCGATAAAATACTTGGGTCGTGATATAAGCAATTTTTATGTTGAAGGGCTTGATATGCTCGGCGGCCGATATACGCTTGCCACAAGAAGCCTGCCGGCAGAGTATGTGAGTTCCGTCGAAGTGCTGTCCAACCATAAAAAGCGTAAGATGGACGCGGCAAAGCATAGTGACGATGTTGCGCTGAACGTTAAGTTGAAAGCGAGCGCTAAAATCCGCCCGGTCGGTACATACGAGGGTTCGCTCGGATATGGTGACAAGCGTGCGCTTTACCGCATCTCCGGCACGGCAATGCTTTTCCGTCCCAAATTGCAGACTCTTGTTAGTGTGAAAGGTGGAAATGTTGAGAGTTTTGCCGGCGCTGACATGATTGTGCACTATGGTGATCTATCCGGAAAGAGCAAGGCAGCTGAGATATTGCCTGAAATCGGGGCAGGAGGTGCACCGGTTGCAAGGAGCCGGTATGAAAATGTAAGGGATTGGCTTGTCAGCGCCAACACTATAATAAAAACGGCGAAGGATGCTACCCTGCGCGTAAACGCGTCATACACGGATTCCCACGATAACTTTTCGTATTCCACAACTACAAATTATTTCACGGGAGGAGAGGCGTTGAGCATAGAAGAAATTGTAACTCCATCATCTTCTGCATCAAAGCCCTCACTGGAAGTGGACTATACGCAAAACAGCGACAATAAATATGTAACCAATGTCCTTAAGGCATCCGGTGATATTTCACATCAGGAGCTTGCCGTTATTAATAACGGGGTGCCGCTTGAGCAAAAAAGGCGTTTCAGAAGTGTGAGCATCAATGATTATTTCCGTTATTCCATCAAAATCGGAGCTAAGGAGTGGGATTTTGAATCAAGGCTTAATTTCAATAACTCTCCTTTGACAAGACTCAGTATATCAGGTGGAGAAGACTATTCCGAGCATTTGAGCAACCAGAGTGTTAAAAGTTCGACATTCGTATTTTCCCAACAGGCATATGCGTCTTGGCATAAAGGGCGTTCAACGGTCTATTTGCCTCTTAATCTGAAGTATGAGTACGATGATATTTTCACCGGACTGCATCGCAATGGCGGCGTGGAAACGAACCGGTTATATGCAAATATCGGAGGTATAGGAGCTAGTCCGAGCTATAATTATGAAATTCCGGGAAACAAATTCTCCTTAAGGCTCGGGATGCCGGTAGCGTTCAATATAATAAGAGGTGACAACAAGGCTACCGGAGATAAAATGGAGGTTGACCGAGTAACTGTTTCCCCGTATATTTCCATGTTTTATAAACTCAACGGTAATAACGAGTTTACTTTCAACAGCTCTTATGACTCTAAAATCGGAGATATCCTTTCACTTCTCGGCAATCCTGTGCAGACATCTTTCAGGAACTTTACCGCACGCTCCGGTGTCATGGCGAAATCCAATGGTTGGAGAGGAAACATAGGATATAAATTCCAGCGTCCCTTTGATTATTGGTTCCTACGCTCCAACATCAGCTATTCGTCGACCAGGCGCAATACTATAGGCTCAAGCTATATCACTGAAGGCGAAACATACCAGACAGATATACTTTCACCTAATACTACCGACATAGCGGACATTTCATTAAGCCTGTCAAAGACCTTTCCCGCCATACACACCAAGATAGATCTCAATGCTTCCGGTTCATGGTCAAGGAGAGAGACTATCCAGCAGGATATAGCTGTAAGATATTACGGCCGCAGTGTTTCAACCGGTATAGCTGTTGATTGTACTCCGGCACGTTGGATGAACTTGCGCTGGACCCCCAATGTAAGCCATTTTATCTCCTCCTATCTGGGAAGCAGCAGTTCTTACACCGATTTCGGAGAATATTTGACTATGTCCTTCTTCCCGGGCGGTGGTGTGGAGCTGAGGGGAATGCTTGAACATGTCCGCAAGCCGATAGGCAACGGAGTGTATAAAAATATGGCGCTGCTTGATGTCAAGGTTGTGTGGAAACACGGCAAATGGAGGTGGAACCTCGCACTTGACAATATTCTTGACCGGAAGAATTACCGCTACACTGTGTTCAGCGGACTTGATACCCGCCATTTGGACTATAAACTGAAAGGGCGCACTTTGGTTGCGAGCGTGAGCTTTACGCTTTGACTCCGGAATCTTTTTTGTAATTTTGCAGCATGGAGCTGCAACAGAAAGCAATATGCATATACGGGGCGTCAAGCAGTAACATAGCGGAGGTGTACAAACACGATGCTTATGCTGTTGGCGAGTTGATAGCACGCAAGGGATATGCCCTTGTGAGCGGCGGCGGTCGCGGAGGACTTATGGCATCCGCAACAGATGGCGCACTATCAGCCGGTGGTGAGGCAATAGGAATTTTGCCGGAGTTCATGGTAGAGAAAGGGTGGCAACACCCTGCTCTTACCCGTATGGTTTCATGTCCGGACATGCACACGAGAAAACGTACTATGGCTGAGATGAGCCATGGTGTTATCGCGTTGCCCGGCGGAGTGGGCACTCTTGATGAACTTATGGAAATCATCACCTGGCGTCAATTGAGCCTATATCAAGGCAATATTGTCATTCTCAACACCAATGGCTTCTATGACCCGCTCTTTGCTATGCTTGATAAAATATGCAAGGAGCACTTCATGCGTCCGTCCCGTAAAAGGCTGTGGGTGGTTGCCGCAACTCCTGAGGAAGCGGTTGAGGAAGCGGTAAAATAAAATGTTGTATGGGGCAGATTGAGCAAATCTCATATTTGAACGAGGAGCCGGATTTAGTTGTGATTTCAACAGATCCGGTCGATTCCGATATGATTGCGCAATCCTCCGGCTCTGACAGTATTCCGCATTTCCCGCTGATTGAATACAGTTTGATAGAGGGGAATCTGTGCCTGTATGACGAGTTGCCTTCCGAACCGGGTGCGTCATCTTTCCGGCAAGCTTATGCTTCCGGGATTCCGGTCGAACCACGGCCTGTGCTACCGGGGTATGATACCGGTGTGGCAAGCATGGTCATAGGGGTATTTCTACTTGTAGCGCTAAATCTCAGGCATTATTCCACTTTCATAAAGAGTTTTGCCCGTGATCTTTTTTCTGTGAAGCTTCAGGACAATCTGTTTGAGGACCATACTGTTACTGAAACCAAGGTAGTGCTGTCACTGGTTCTGCTTCTATGCCTCAGTGAAGGAATACTGCTTAACGGAGTGGTCAGCATTCCGTTGCTTGACGGCTTTTCACCTGCTGTGCCTATAGCGGCAATGACTGTTGCCGCAGGACTGTATTACTTATGGCAGGTGTTGGTGTACAACATCATCGGTTATACTTTTACAACCAAAGAAAAATCGGCATTATGGGTGCGTGGATTCAATGCCTCCCAGGTGCTGTTGGGGCTTGTCCTATGGGCTCCCGCCCTTATGGTGCTGTTTGACCCCGCGATGTCCGAAAATATGTTTATTTTGGGAATCTGTTTGTATGCAGTGGCGCGAATTATCTTTGTAATTAAGGGATTTAGGATTTTTTACAACAATATTTTCTCGCTGATATACTTTATTTTGTACCTTTGCAGCCTGGAAATTATTCCGCTATTTATAGCATATAACATACTCCAATATCTGACACTTTCTTAACTATCAAACCTATTCCGCGTGGAAGTAAAGAAAATACTGGTATCACAGCCTAAACCTTCTTCAGAGAAGTCCCCATACTATGAAATTGCCAAAAAATATGGCGTTGATATAGTTTTCCGTCCGTTTATCAAGGTGGAGGGATTGACTTCTAAGGAGTTCCGTCAGCAGAAGATTGCTATTCAGGATTATACCGCAATAATTTTCACCGCTCGCACAGCGATAGACCATTTCTTCCGCTTGTGCGAGGAGATGCGTATCACTATTCCTGATACAATGAAGTACTTCTGCACCACAGAAAGCATTGCGCTCTACCTGCAGAAATATACCGTGTACCGCAAGCGCAAGATTTTCCATGCCGATACCGGCAAACTTGCCGACTTGATTCCTTATCTGGTCAAGCATAACAAAGAGAAGTATCTCTATGCCGTGAGCGATGTGCATAAGGATGAAACGAGCCTGCTCGATTCAAATAAAATCAACTATACCAAAGCGATAATGTACCGCACGGTCAGCAATGATTTCGGTCCCGATGAAAAGTTTGACTACGATATGCTGCTTTTCTTCAGCCCGAGCGGTATTGCCTCGTTGCTGAAGAATTTCCCCCACTTCGAGCAAGGGAACATAAAAATCGGAACTTTCGGAGCAACCACCGCCCAGGCGGTGAAGGATGCGGGATTGCGTCTTGACATTGAGGCGCCTTCTCCCCAGGCTCCCTCGATGACTACTGCTCTCGAAAATTATCTCAAGAGCGAAGAAGAAGAGGAGTGATATGACCGGAAACCGGCTATATAAAAAGGAGCGTCTATGCAGTAAAATTGCTATAGACGCTTTGTTTTTGCCGGGTGGAGAGCGCAGTACCGTCATGGCGTACCCTTGGCGTGCGGTATGGCGCATTGATTCCGGCAGGAAGGTGAGCAATGCCCGGTTCCTCATATCTGTGCCTAAAAAGCGGTTGCGTCATGCTGTCGACAGGGTGCTTATGCGCAGGCGTTGCCGGGAGGCGTACCGTCTGAACCGCTCGCTTTTGCCGGATGGGAGCTGCGCCGACATTGCTTTTGTGTATGTTGGAAGCGGATTGATGTCCTACCGGGACACAGAGCGCTCTGTTGTGAGGATTTTGTCGAAAATCGCATCTAAATGCCAGCAGTCTCCAAATGAAGCCGAGTGACATAGCCCGTAAGATTGCCATTGCTCCCATCAGGTTTTATCAGCTTAGTATATCACCCATGTTTCCGGCATGTTGCCGCTTTACCCCCACATGCAGCCAATATGCGATAGAGGCGGTCAGGAAGCATGGTGTATTCAAGGGGTTCTGGCTTGCGGTAAAAAGAATTTTGCGTTGTCATCCTTGGGGTGGCAGCGGTTATGACCCTGTTCCATGAGCGAGATAGAGTTGTGCGACTGCCACACCCATAACCTGCAGTCGCAATCAGGAATCATTGCGCTAACCCCGGAAGACGCCGCGTTTATCCCGGGACTATTATATTCGGTCGGAATCCACCCTTGGAGCAGCACCGGGGTGAAAGATGGGTATTATGAAAAACTTGAATCCCTTGCGTCAAATCCACAGGTAGTGGCAATCGGTGAATGCGGCCTTGACCGTTTGCGGGGTTGTGATTTGAATACCCAACTCGATATTTTCAAGCGCCATATTTGCTTGAGCGAGAATCTCCACAAACCCCTCATCGTTCATAATGTCCGCTGCACTTCCGAGATTTTGGCTCAAAGAAAGCATGCGCATGCAAAACAGCCGTGGATTATGCATGGCTACAGGGGCAATGCCGAAACCGCAAAGCGTATATGTGATGCGGGCATAATGCTGTCGTTTGGCGAGAAGTTTGCGGCGGGAGTGCCGGAATCCATTCCACCGGAGATGCTCCTTGCCGAGACGGATGTGTCCCTCGAGCCGATAGACCGGATAATATCTGCTGTATGCC
>CAMWQE010000075.1 GCA_947176335.1 uncultured Porphyromonadaceae bacterium
CTACAAGAATAAGACCTTTTTCAGCCGCCATCTCAGTGCCACGCTTAAAGAGCTTGCGGGTATAATCCTCCATAATCGCATAATCTTCCGCGCTGACTATGCCACGGGCAATAATCTCCTCCTTGGAAATATTCTCATCGTGTCCGGCATCAGCCTTGGTGGTCGGAGTAATGATGGGTTCGGGAAACTTCTGGTTCTCCTTCATGCCTTCCGGTAGAGCAACTCCACAGATAGAGCGTGCTCCAGCCTTGTAGTCGCGCCATGCGCTGCCGGTAAGGTAGCCGCGGATAATCATCTCAACTTTGAAACCTTCAGCCTTGTAGCCTACAGTAACCATGGGGTCAGGAGTGGAAAGGCGCCAGTTCGGAACAATATCTTCAGTCGCTTCAAGGAAGTATGTAGCAATCTGGTTGAGCACCTGTCCTTTATAAGGAATACCTTCAGGCAGGATTACATCGAAAGCGGAGATTCTGTCAGTAGCTACCATGACAAGGATTTCATTGTCGATATCGTACACGTCACGCACTTTGCCATGATATACGCTTGTCTGGTTGGGGAATTTGTAGTCGGTTTTGACTAATGTGGTTGCCATAAGTTTATGTGTAAGTTATTTTGAATGCGCGAATTTACTATTTTTTCTCCATAGCGCAAACTTTAGTTGCACCCTGTTCGTTATTCCAACAGCCACGGTATGTATAGCTCCGTGGATATTTTAGTATGAATATCCAAAATCAACCATTATGTATAAGAAGTTAGCTTTAGCGCTCTGCGCACTTGTATCTTTCTGCGGTTTTCAAAGCTGCGGCAATGATGATGACAACACCCAAAAAGTAGATCCCGCATTCACACAGGCACTTGCCACAGTAAAGCCAAACCTCAAATCAGTAAACTGGGAGAAGAAGAACAATTATATCGTTGCCGAGGGGAGAGACGGCAAATATGATGTTGAAGTGTGGTTTACCGCCGATGCGAAGTGGGCTATGACCGAAACCGAATTCAATCAGGATGTCAATCAACTTCCACAGGCAGTAGTCAACACAATAAAAGCGAGCGCCGAGTACGGCACATGGCTTGTGGATGATATTGATTTCTATGAGCGTCCTGACCTTTCATTCTATGTTGTGGAACTTGAAGGTCCCGCCAGCACTGACATTTATGTTTACATCACTCCCGCCGGAAATGTTTTAAAAACCACACCGCGCAACGAGGAGGTGACTCCGGTAACCTCATTCCTGACTCCCGGAGCATAAACATAAGTACCCACATAACTATAAGCATACGGATGCCCCTCACAAGGCATCCGATTTTTTATCTTGCCCGTAGCTGCCAGAAAGCTACTGCAGCGGCAGCCGCAACATTGAGGGAGTCTACGTTATGCGACATAGGTATGCGCACAACATAGTCCGACCTGTCAATAACATTGTCAGCAAGACCATCACCCTCCGTTCCCATTATAATCGCAAGTTTCGGCTCGGCACCAAGCTGCGCATCGTCAATGCTCACAGAATTGTCGCGCAGTGCCATAGCCGCAGTCTTGAAGCCAAAGGCAGTGAGTTGCTGCGGCTCATCAATCCATGTCCACGGAACCAGAAACACAGAGCCCATCGAGACCCTTATGGAACGGCGGTTAAGCGGGTCGCATGACGAGGGGGTGAGAAGCACAGCATCTATCCCAAGTGCCGCCGCGCTGCGGAAAATCGCACCTATATTTGTGGTATCGCACACTCCGTCAATCACAACAACCCTTGACGCATCTTTACATACCTCGTCTACCGACCGGGGGACTTTACGCTCAAAGGCACAAAGCACTCCACGGGTCAAAGTATAACCTGTGAGGGCAGACAGCACGGCTCTTTCACCTGTATATACCGGAATATCACCACAAAGCGAAATCACATGCTTTGCGTCACCATCGATATGCTTCCTCTCGCATAACAAAGCGACAGGTTTATGTCCTGCGGAGAGTGCGGTGGATATGACCTTGGGACTCTCGGCAATGAATATGCCGTTGTCGGCATCAACACTCGCTCGCAGCTGTGCCTCTGTCATAGAGGCAAACATCGACAGGGAAGGATTGTCCAATGACGTTATTTCGATTACCGGCATAAGATATCGCTGATTTCCGGGATTGCAGATGAACAGGTCTGATCCGGACGCACCGGCACCACTGTGACATATTCGCGTTGCAGCCAATATTCATCCGTGTTGTCATTATCCGGCTCACTATTCACAAACCGCCCGGTAAGCCAGTAGAATGGAGTTCCATGAGGGTCCGTATATTCGGCGTACTCCTCCGTCCAATAACCTCGTGCTGCCTCCACCACCTTAAAACCTTTCGGCACACATTGCGCAGGAATATTCACATTAAGGCAGACCTGCTCAGGAAGCCCCTTTTCAAGAACCTTACGGGTAAAGTCTATTATATAAGGTGTAGTGTGAGAAAAATCCGCAGCAATGGAATGGTGCAGCAGGGAGAAACCAATCGCTGGTATCCCAACCATGCAAGCCTCCATCGCCGCTCCCATAGTGCCGGAATATATTACGGAGTTTCCAGAATTGGAACCGTGGTTCACTCCGGAGAGCATTATGTCCGGCTTACGGGAAACAACCACATCAAGACCGAGCTTAACACAATCGACAGGAGTACCGCTAACCGAGTAAACTTTCGCACCCTCGATATCAGGATATCTGGTAATGCGGAGAGGCGCATTGACTGTTATCGCCGAAGACATTCCCGAATGAGGGGACGCCGGAGCTACAGCCACGACTTCTCCCATATCCTTCACACACTCGATGAGGTGACGCAATCCGGGTGCATCAACTCCATCATCATTACTTATAAAAATGAGCGGTTTAGCCTGATTCATGCTTTAAAATGTTAAAAGTGCATCTACAAAAGTAGAAAAAATGTCCATTTCGAGCGGCTTATTTGTTTATCTTTGTAGAAACATAATCAAAATTTAAATCACTTCAACTATGATTCAACGTATTCAAACCCTCTACCTGATTATCGCAATCGGACTTATGGTTGCCTTTTTCTTCGTGCCTTTCGGCTACGGCATCGACACTGTAAAATCCTCCGATGCGGTAATAGAGCAAAGCCTCACGGGACTCAACCAGGGGCTTAGCCTGATTATCCCGGTATCACTGTCATTACTCACAATGGCAATCGCAATCTTCTCATTCAAGTCCCTTTCAGGACAGAAAGCGTTGATTGTGCTTTCAGCACTTCTTATCGGCGCCTGCATCGGAGTGGTCATCTACTACCTTACCGCAGGATATTCCGATACAAATCCCGACATCGCTATCCGCACAGTGTGGGGTGGCGGCGGTCTGCTCCTTGTCGCAGCTGAGATTGCCCTGTTCGCAGCTTACCGTGGTGTAAGCGCAGACCAGAAGCTACTCCGCTCATACGACAGAATGCGCTGATTGCGCAGTTCCTACTCCCTGAAGTAGACTCGCTTGACACGGGTCGACACAGAAGTGAGAATCTCATACGGAATAGTGTCGAGAGCATCGGACAATTCCGAAACATGCACATTGTCACCAAAAATTTCTACACGGTCGCCGACTTCACAGTCGGCGTCTGTCACATCTACCATACAGGCATCCATACAAATATTACCTACAGTAGGACAGCGGTGACCGTTTATCCACACTTTCATCACACCATTGCCGAGATGACGGTCGATTCCGTCGGCATAGCCAACCGGCAATGTGGCGATACGTGACAACCGGTCAACGCAACCTTTATTGCCGTAGCCTATTTTAGTTCCAGCCTGCCACTCCTTGATAGATATAATGACAGTGTGAAGCGAAGACACCTGACGCAGGGAATCCTCAGAACCGTCGTTAAGCACAGGAATGCCATAAAGCCCAATGCCAAGACGCACCATATCGTACTGGTACTGCGGGAAACGGATAATACCGGCAGAATTAAGGATATGACGCATAATCCTGTGGTTAAACTCCTTTTCAATCGCAGTGCACCATTGGTCGAAAGTGGTGAGCTGCATAATCGTGTAATCATTGAGGTCCGGACAGTCCGCTGTGGCGAGATGACTGAAAAGTGAAACCGGTTTCACCGCTTTCTGATGTTTCAGAAGCGATATAAGCTCCGGGAGGTCAGCTCCTGTGAAACCGAGACGATGCATTCCGGTGTCAAGCTTGATATGCACCGGATAGTCCACCATACCGTATTTTTCCCCTTCCGCAATTATTTCACGCAGAATTTCAAAACTGTATATTTCCGGCTCAAGGTTGTAAGCGAACAATGTCTTGTAATTCACAACCCTCGGATTCAACACCATAATCGGCATTGTAATTCCTGCCTGACGCAAACCTACACCCTCATCCAGCACAGCCACGGCAAGGTATGCTGCACCCTGGCTCTGCAATGTCTTTGCAAGCTCGTAAGAGCCGGCACCGTAGCCGGATGCTTTCACCATGCAGATTATTCCGGTTGTGGGACGGAGCATGGCGCGGAATGTATTGAAATTATGCACCATCGAGTCAAGATTGACTTCAAGCACGGTTTCATGCTGGCGCGCTTCAAGCATATCGGCGATAAGGTCGAAATGGAATTGAGCCGCACCTTTAACCAAAACGAGTTCGCGGTCAAAATCCCCTGCGCTCATCTCGGCAAGGAATGCCGAGGTTGAAGGGAAAAAGCGGCTGTCTGCCGGAAAATAACGGCTATGGCGGCTGATTTCCTCCCCTATGCCGATTACCCTTTCAACCCCTTTGTTTGCAAGAAGGGTCGCTACCTCGCGATAAAGCCTTGAAGGTTCAAGGGTTTCATGCATCACATCGCTGATAATAGCTGTTGTGGTCCTTGAGCGGGTGCGACGGCGAGCCATGAAGTCAAGCGCCGGAGAAAGAGAATTGAGGTCTGAGGTGTATGCATCGTAGATTACGAGACAGTTGTTGATACCTTCCATAACCTGAATCCTTGTGCCTACCGGTGACAGGACAGCCATTCTTGCCGCTGTCACATCCGCAGGACGATTCAGGTAGAGCATCACAGCGAGACAGTGGATTGCATTCTGTATATCCGCTTCGGAGGTGAAAGGAATCGTGACCGAACCGTCCCTCCTCAGGTAAGAGTAGTCTATGCGTGTATTTTCACGATGGCGCGTAATAGTAGAGATGAACAAGGGGCGGTCACTGTCAACTGTAGACCATGCTATCTCTTTTGCCGGAATGCAGGCTTCCGCGACGGCTTCGCTGATAACCGGGTCATCCCCGCAGTAAATCACGCAATCACAATCCCGAAGCAGAATTGCTTTCTCGCTGCATTTCACCCTGTCGGAAACAAAGCCATCGGTATGTTCCGAGCCAATATTGGTGATTATTCCGATATTCGGCTTAATAATAGACTGGAGCGAAGTCATTTCATCAGGCAAGGATATTCCCGCCTCAAAAATTCCAAGCGTGGTATCTTCGTTCATCTCCCAAATGGAAAGAGGCACACCAATCTGCGAATTGTAGCTTCGCGGGCTCCGGACAATGTTAAAATCATCCGCAAGGAGCTGGTAGAGCCACTCTTTGACTGTTGTCTTGCCACGGCTGCCGGTGATTCCGATAACAGGGGCATCGAAACGCTTGCGGTGAGTACGCGCAATAGCCTGCAACGCACGCACGACATCACCGACAACAAATATATTCGCATCAGAAACATTTTTCATGTCTTCGGGCACATACCGCGCTACAAAATTCCTTACTCCTCTGTCATACAGGTCACGCATATAACGGTGTCCGTCATTATTGCGGGTTTCCAACGCAAAAAACAGCGTCCTTTCAGGAAATGTAAGTGACCGGCTGTCGGTAAGCAGCACCGAGATTTCATCTTTAGGATTTACCTTTGCCGGAGTTTTGATAATAGCGGCAATTTCTTCAACTGTGTATATCATTGGGTGATGATTTTATTTATCCTTTGGGTGAGTTCGGGAAATTCCATTGTTATATTAGCGGCAAGTTCCCTGGTTTTGAGCGCAAACGATTCATCCGGGACACCTGTTATAGGTCGGTGGCTCAGCCTTGCCGCCAGACGCCTGCATCTGTTTGCTATGTCTATAGTCTTCTTGTCAAAAAAAGACCGGGAGAAGATTTCGTATATATAGTCTGCCGCAACTTCGCTCGGATGCTTCATGTCGGCAGCATAAAAACGATAGTCGCGCAAGTCATCCATTAATATTTCATAGGACGGGAAGTATATTATGTCTTCGTGTGACTTAACCACAGCATCACATGCAAGAAGTAGGGTTGACTTACTGAGTGTGCTGTTATGCAACCCTTCGCCAACATACCTCACAGGGCTGACGGTAAGAATCACACGCATCTCCGGATTCAACTGCCGCAGTTGCTTGGCTGCAATGGAAATCATTGCAGTGCATCGCTCAACATCCAAATCTTCCTCTTCAAAAGTCGCCGCAGGAAATTTATGGCAGTTCGCCACTACCTTTCCGGATTCTTTAAGCCGGAAAATATGGCGAGTGCCGAAAGTAAGGATTACAGTGCTTACCGATGCTATTTTTACACGCAAGTCGTAAAGCATCCTGTTAAGAGTACCGATAAATAATTCCTGATCCGGTGATGAAGACGAGAGGGAAGAGTGGCAATCCCATGAGTGGAGCAATCCGTCCCGTTCCACAATGTCATTTTCTGTAAATCTCCTTCCTGTGGCTATGCGCTCGCAAGCGGCTGCTATGCTTGCAGGATTGTAAAGTGTGCCGAACGGATTTACTATGACATCAAAGAAATCTTTTTCAAGTTTCGCACCAATGTTAGCGGCAAAACAACTGCCGAGCATAAGCAGGGGTGTAGTGTGGGAAATGCTTCCCGCATAACACAAAGGAGCGACCGGTGTTCTGAATTCAGCCATCACAGTTGAGAGTCAAAATCGGTTGAAGTAACTTTAAACTCGGTGCGCCGGTTTATCTGGTCCGCCACATCCCGCTCCTCTTCACTAAGGGAATTGACAAATTCTTCATTGAGAATCTGTCCCTCCTTGAATTGCGGGTACAGTCGTGCAACCCTTTTTGTCACCTTTTTAGGATGTGACTTGCCGTAACCTTTCCATTTGAGCCTTTCCGGCTGTATGCCCGCGGAAATAAGGTAGTCGACCACAGACTTCGCCCGACTTTCAGACAAGCGGTTATTATAAGCATCCGAACCGACCCTGTCTGTATGGGAGGACATCTCCACAGTTATCGATGGATTATCCCTCAATATTTGAGCAAGTGAATCAAGGGCAACCGTTGATTCCGGTCTAAGGGTGGCTTTATTGTAGTCGTAAAAGATATTTTCCACTACATTAGGCACAGTCAATGATGCAAGCATGAAATTCACCTCGTACTCAGCGTCCTGCTCCGCTGTATCAGTCACAAACTCCTGCCTTGCATTCAGATAGCCTTTTGCCCCTGCTTGCATTATATAACTTACCCCACGTTCAAGGTCAAATGAGAAAGTCCCGTCATCACGGCTCACCGCACGACGGTTAGAACCATCACGCCCCACAATCCTTATTCTGGCTCCGGCAATAGGTTCCTCCTCAAAATCAGTGACCATGCCACTGATGCTTATCTTCAAATCAGGCAACTCAAAAGAATAAATATGGTCATAGCCCCTGGCATCACCCCTGGCGCTACTGAAAAAACCGGCTTCTCTGCCAGGATAGAAAGTTATGCCGAAATCATCCGCGGCAGAGTTAACCGGCACTCCCATATTCGTCACTTTCCAAACACCTGATGGAGTAAGTACAGCTTTGAAAATATCCAGTCCGCCCATTCCCGGCAATCCATCAGATGAAAAATATATTATGCTGTCGCTGTAAGCATAAGGGAACATCTCCCTGCCAGTAGTATTTACTGCCGGTCCGAGATTTTCCGGCACGGCTCCGGATTTTGCATCGAGCCGCATCCGCCATATATCACATCCGCCATAAGTACCCGGACGGTCCGATGTGAAATATATATACTGTCCCGAAGGGTCAACCGACGGATGGCCGTAATTGTGCACAGTATCTTCAATGAGGTCAAAATTCCTTGCGGCACTCCAAGATGCGTCAATGCGCGATGATGTGACAATCTCCACTTTTGTGTCTGCATCCGTCCGTCTTTTCGCTCTGGTGAGATACATGATTCTGCCGTCAGGAGAGAATGACACTATCCCCTCATCCGCTTCAGTGCTCAGTTCGCCTTTTACCGGCTCAGGGCGCTGCCACTTTCCCTGCTCATCCTTGCTCACTTCCCAAATATCCGCACGCTTCATGCCGGTGACTTCACTTCGGGCTGACCCGATAGCCTTTTCATTGGTAGTGGTAAGATATATTTTGTCTCCGAGCAACGCAGGAGCAAAATCACTGCGACGTGAATTGAACAGTTTGGCATTACTAACTTTATATCTTGTCGGATTCCGGCGCATTTCCTCCGCCAATGTCACTCCCCGCAGTCCGATTTTAGCGACTTCATCATCCGGGGACATCATCAGATACTGCCTGTAAGCCTCCGCGGCTTCGGCATACCGCCCATCTGCATGGAGCGCCTTGGCAATATGACGGTAGAGGAGCGAGTCCGGATAACCGTAACGGAGCGCATTTCTAAAAGCGCCTGCCGCACGGGCATTCTGGTTCAGTTTACTATGTGCAATGCCGAGTTTGTATGCCACCTCACCACGCAATGTTCGCTCAGAAGGCTTTTTAAGGTTGTTGTAAATCTTGCGGTATGTTGCGGCAGCATCAAAATATTCGCCCCGCTCCATCTGCTCGTCCGCAACACTCATCTTCGCGCTACGGCATCCGCCGAGAGTAACAACGACAGAGATAAAAACAAACAAACATATCCGCTTAACACCAACCATAGACCTGTGCGTCATGAATTCACATTCTGCATCTCTACAAGCCGTGTATAAAAACCGTTAAGGGCAAGAAGTTCCTCATGCGTACCACGCTCGACAATCTCCCCTTCGTGCATAACGCAAATCTGGGTTGCATTCTTGATTGTTGACAACCTGTGTGCGATGACAAGCGTAGTGCGATCACGCATTAAACGGTCCAAAGCTTGCTGAACAAGGTGCTCGCTTTCACTATCAAGAGCCGAAGTCGCCTCATCGAGAATGAGTATCGGAGGATTCTTCAGAATCGCACGCGCTATTGAGATGCGCTGACGCTGACCTCCGGAAAGCTTGCAGCCACGGTCACCTATATTAGTGTTATATCCGTCCTCCGATGCCATTATAAATTCGTGGGCATTGGCTACTTTGGCAGCCTCTATTACCTGCTCCATAGTCGCATCCTTGACACCAAAAGTGATATTGTTATAGAAACTGTCATTGAAAAGGATTGCCTCCTGGTTCACATTGCCCATAAGCGAGCGGAGGTCATGCACCCTGAGGGCAGGGATATCGAGACCGCCTATTT
>CAMWQE010000076.1 GCA_947176335.1 uncultured Porphyromonadaceae bacterium
CATCAAAATGATAGCAACAAATGACTTGAATTTCGTCAATGAATCCGATGCTGAAGCCCACGACCGTTTAATCTGCGTGAGCACCAACAGTAATCTCACCGCTCCCTCCCGAATGAGATATACCAAGCAAGAGTGGATGAAAACCCAGGAGGAGATGAACGAGATTTTCGCGGATATACCTGAATCACTTGAAAACACTCTGGAAATTCTGGGAAAAGTTGAAAATTATTCAATTGACCATGGACCTATCATGCCATTCTTCGATATACCTGAGGAATTTGGCACAGAAGAGGAATACCGTTCAAGGATAACCGAACAGGAACTTTTCGATGAATTTACACGGGATGAAAATGGAAACATTGTACTATCCCAGGAAAAGGCGGAAGAGAAGATAGAAAAGCTCGGAGGCTACGACAAACTTTACCGCATAAAATTTGAAGCTGACTATCTTAAGAAGCTTGCATACGAAGGCGCAGAAAGAAGATATGGCAATCCTCTTACCCCGGAACTTGAGGAACGCATCAAATTTGAACTGCATATAATGAAAACCATGGGTTTTCCGGGCTACTTCCTTATTGTGCAGGATTTTATCAACGCCGCAAGGCATCAGCTTGGCGTAAGCGTGGGCCCCGGCCGTGGCTCAGCAGCCGGGAGCGCGGTAGCGTATTGCCTCGGAATCACACAGATCGACCCTGTGAAATATGATCTTCTTTTCGAGAGGTTCCTGAATCCTGACCGCATATCTCTGCCTGATATTGATATTGACTTCGATGATGACGGACGAGCTGACGTGCTTCGCTATGTAACCGAAAAATATGGTGAAGAAAAAGTCGCGCATATCATTACATACGGCACAATGGCTGCAAAAAGCGCCATCAAGGATGTGGCGAGAATAGAACAGTTGCCATTGAGCGAGAGTGACCGTCTAACCAAGTTAATTCCAAGGCGAATGCCGGAAATAAACGGCAAGGCACTTGATCCCACTCTTGCTAACTGCTACGAATATGTGCCGGATTTCAAAAATGAACTTCATAGCAATAATCCTCTTGTGGTTGAGACCCTCCGCTATGCGAAAGAGCTTGAAGGAAATGTGCGAAACACAGGAGAGCATGCCTGCGGAGTCATAATTTGCCGCGATGACATCACCGACTGGGTTCCTGTGAGCACTGCTGTTGATAAGGCATCAGACTCCAAGGAAAAATTTATTGTCACGCAATATGAGGGAAAGGTCATAGAGGAGACCGGACTCATAAAAATGGACTTCCTCGGACTGAAGACACTTAGCATCATTAAGGAAGCTGTTTCAAATATCAAGCGAACCCGGAATGTCGACATAGATATGGAAGCAATTCCTATTGATGACCCCGCCACATATAAACTGTATTGCGATGGAAACACTGTCGGCACATTCCAGTTTGAAAGCGCCGGCATGCAAAAATACCTCCGTGAACTTCAACCGAGCACATTCGAGGACCTCATCGCCATGAATGCCCTGTACCGTCCCGGCCCTATGGATTATATCCCCGATTTCATTGCCAGAAAGCACGGGCGTGAACCGATTGTATATGATATTCCTGAAATGGAGAAATATCTTAAGGACACATACGGGGTTACAGTATATCAAGAACAAGTCATGCTTCTTTCGCGCCTCCTCGCGAACTTCACCCGTGGTCAAAGCGATACCCTCCGAAAAGCAATGCGTAAGAAACTCATTGACAAGATGAACGAGCTGGAAAAACTGTTCATGGAAGGAGGTCAGGCAAACGGGCACGACCCGGCTGTGCTTTCCAAAATATGGAACGACTGGAAAAAATTCGCTTCATACGCATTCAATAAGAGCCACGCCACCTGCTATAGCTGGGTCGCATTCCAGACCGCGTACCTTAAAGCGAACTATCCTGCGGAATATATGGCTGCCGTGCTCACACGCAACCGCTCTGATATCAGCAAACTCGCTGTATTCATGGAGGAGTGCAAGCGCATGAGAATCGATATCAAGGGGCCGTGCGTAAATGAAAGCTTCCTTGAGTTTGGTGTGAATGCGCGCGGAGACATCCGTTTCGGGCTCGCGGCTATCAAAGGAATTGGAGAAAACGTTGTCAATGAAATTCTCTCAGCAAGGAATGCCGGAGGCCCGTTTACCTCTATATATGATTTTATTGAAAGAGTAAACCTTGGCGCTGTTAACAGACGAGTCATTGAAGCGCTTGCCTATGCCGGAGCTTTCGACTGCTTCCACAGCGAACTGCGCAGGGAAGATTTCTTTGAGAAAAACATCAAGGGAGAAACATTTTCTGAATTACTAATCAGATATGGTCAGCTTTTCCAAGCTGATAAGCAGAACCGCGGAATGTCACTTTTTGGAGATGAAGACACAACCATCACCGCAGCCGGAAGACCGCCCGTTACACCTGCTACACCTTGGATTGACGCGTACCGCCTGCAAAAGGAGCGTGAATTGGTCGGCATATACCATTCCGCCCATCCGCTTGACCCATACTTTATTGAAATCCACTATGGGATGACTCCTCTCAAAGATTACCAGAGCGAGGATGTTGTGGAAAACACTGAATATACCTATGGCGGATTCATTGTAGACTTCTCCACCAAGCCCACAATGAAAGGCGACATGATGGGAATTATAAAGATTGAGGATACTTCCGGAGCCGCGGAAATACGACTCTATGGCAAAAACTTCTATGATTTCTCCAAATACTGTATCGCTAATACATCCATTTACATCAAGGGGATGTATGGCAGAAACCGTGACGGGAAACTAATCTTCAGGATTGGCACCATCGGTCTCTTGAGCGACCTTAAGGGTAAATTGATTAAAGGCATTACACTTACAATGGACTTCCCTCAGGTCGACCAGACCATAATGGATGTGCTTTCAGAATTATTGACAAGGGAAGAAGATAACGGAGCATCACGCGGCACACTGACATTAAAACTGTTTGAGCCGAGCGCGAACCGCTTCATCAAGTTTGATTCCCCCTATACTATCCCTCTGGACCGAAGGGCGCTTGACACTATTGGCGACCTCGGCATACAGTATCGGCTTGAAAAAGCTGTAGAAAATCAATAATAATAATAATATTTCCCCCATATGAAAAGCAAGGGCTACGGTTAACCGTAGCCCTGCTTGCTTACCGGGTTAAATCAATCCCGTTCAAGAATCTCTTTGATTTTCTCAGAGGCGGTTATCACCACATTCTGCAGTTTGATAATTTCTGCTTTATGCACTCGCGCACTCTGCATTTTCACCAATTCTTCTATTACTGTCTTGATTTCATGCATGGAGTACTTGCTGTAATCAATCTCCTCTTTCGCCAATGCCTTTTCAAGCAATGATTTCTCTTTTTTCGGTCGTGCCATTAATTTAAAAATTTGATGTTAACAGTTCTGATTATTTAAACACAATTTATTGCATCTCTGTTCACTCCACATCTATACTAACATCTTGCGGATTTGAAAAATCATTTTTTTCAATGACCGCATTCTTCACGCGCTGTAGTTTGAATGTGTAGTGGTTTCTGTGGAACGGAGGATAATCCTTGTTGACAGTCACGCTGTTATTGCGGAAAATTAGTCCATTGACCGATTTTGCGTACAGCACCGGATTGTCAAATGTTGCGAATCTGTTCCCCTCAATTACAATTCCACTATGGAAATAATCTTTCTGTGAAGCAAGATCTGGAATCTCTGGATAAATAGATATTATCGCTTCAGTGAACTGGAACATGCTCGTCAATGAATTTATAAAAGTATTATCCTTAATCAATACATCACGGCAAGCTCCTGTTTCAAACCAACCGTTGCAATCACCGCACAGCAAAATTGCTGTGCCACTGGTATGGTCAAACAAATTTGTCTGGGCAACTACACGGCGAGGAGTTGAAAAAAGGCTCCCGCGGGCACGGTTGTTTCGCACTGTATTGTGGTTGAATTCCACGCTTGGAGTCCATGTAAGATTCTCCATGCCACAACTGTTTTGCGGAGTTACGCAACTGTCAAGAGGCTCTGCAAAAGTTACCTTCATCAACTTTGCCCCGGCAATTTCGCTTTGACCATATGGTTCTATTGATGTTATGACATTCACCTTTCCGGTTATATCCATTGTGCGGCTTGCAACAAACTGCACACTGTCGCCAGTTTCGCCCCACTTGAAACCATAGCTCTGCTGGTGCATATATTTTCCGATGAGAGTCTTGTCATCTACTCGCTCGACAACCTTCAGATAAGTGCCATGAACATTTATCGCATCATCCATCATATTTTCATACAAGCCATTGACAGATGAGATATGCCCCTTGCATCCCGAGAAATGGGTTGCATCGGCCTGTGTAGTATAATACCGCCAGTCATCCTCTCCACGCAGACACACCGCAAAACCGTCAAGACTCACGCTGTCACAAAGTTGCGCAAGAAGCCCCATCCCCTCTGCATAATGCACCTTCACATCTTTAAGAATTGTCGCACGGCTTTCACTCAGGAAAATTCCGGGGTTAGGACGCGCCCATGAACGCAAGGCGACCTTTACACCGGGAACAAGCAACTTATTTCTCCATTTCGGTGCGAGAAAAGAGCCATCTTTCAAAGCAATCACGCTATCCAGAGGAGCCCATACATCACTGCTCCTGTACACCATGTGACGGCTATCCGGCTCAAAAGCAATTGCGCTCCGGGGACTTATCTCCCAATCGTACCCTTTCACCTTAAACTCCCCTTTCTTATCCACTGAACAAACAGCGCCCCCGTCTACCTTGAAAACAATACCGTCCGAGCCGCTACTCACCACAGTAACCTGGCAAATCTGCGTATCTGCGAAATCTATATGCACACCGGACAATTCACAACCCACGCTATTAACAATGGCAACTGGCAGCATCCTTCCATGAAAAAGGAACTCCGCACCATTTCCTTCTATAACCAGATTGCTCCAACCCTCTACATTTATGCCGACCTTTTTAAAATCGCTTTGATCATGGTTAGAGATAAAATATTTCTTTTTGGAAGCGCCCTCCGGGTAGAAATTATACACTCCTGGGGCAAACTTAAGAACTACATCTCGCTTACCGGTCTGTGCTCCTATTTTATCAAGAGCCTTAGCCAACTTTACGGTACAGTCCCCACGACCATTCGGCCTTATTCCGAAATCGCCCACATTAAAAACCGTTTGTGCCGCGCAGCACAAACCCATTACCAGCGCAACCGCCGCAAACCATATTCTCCTCATATCATCATAAATAAGTATTTACCTACAAAATTACAAAAAATGTCACCAGTTTCTCATTCTAACACAATAAAAAAGAGCGACTCCCGCCGCTCTAATGTTTTCACAACGGAATAATCCTTATTGTGAATTGCTCATTTTTTGTACCGCAAAGATAAGACGAATAATTGTATAATCCAAATATAATTCATATTTTTGCTTGCAAAATATAAAACAAAAATAAAACCATGAAACAGATATTAGGTCTTGACTTAGGTCATACCAGTATTGGCTGGGGTGTCGTTATAGAAAATGAAGAACCGTCTGAAACATCATCTATTCTTGGCGCAGGAGTAAGAAGAGTTCCGCTTTCCGTGGATGAAACTAAAGAATTCACTGAAGGGAAAAGCATAACTACCAATGCAGGACGCAGGCAAAAGCGGTCCGCACGATTGAACAAACACAGATATAAATTAAGGAGACATTCCTTAAAAGATCTCCTGTTGGAATCAGGTTTCATCAATGAGAATACTGTTTTCGCAGAAACCGGTTCTGGCTCAACATTCTCAGCAATAGCTTTACGTGCCAAAGCGGCAACCCAGGAGATTTCATTGGAAGAGTTAGGCAAGGTATTGATGATGCTTAATAAAAAGAGAGGGTATAAAAGCAACCGCAAGATGACTGAGGATGTCGGTAATGGAAATATTGACACCCTTGAGATTGCGACTATGCTTAAAAGCAGGAATATAACTCCGGGAGAATACTCTCTTGAGCTTTATGAGAATGGGAAGAAGTCCGTACCTGATTTTTATAAATCCGACCTTATCGAAGAGCTGAAACGAATATGTGTGACCCAGCACCGGTTCAACCCGCTTATACCCGAAAACATTATTGACTCTGTCAAAGGCAAAAATGAATCTCAGACATGGGCAATATTAGCTTCTGCACTTAATCTTAAAGGAGTAAAAAGAGTATCATCAAGAGGATTGGACAAAAGAATAGAAGAATGTCGGTGGAGAGTCACGGCATTGACTTCTCCTATCGGTTTGGAACAGTTTGCCACAATCGTTTCCAAATTAAACGCCGCAGCATCATCCGCCAGCGGGCTGCTGAGTGAAATGAGTGAGAGGAGTAAGGAGTTGTTACTCAATTCTGAAACAATCGGACAGTACAAATTCAGGTTACTGTCAGACAATCCACACCATTCATTTAAAAATGTCTCATTTTATCGGCAGGATTATATTGCCGAGTTTAATACTATATGGGAGACTCAGGCTAAATTTCACCCGGAGTTGACAGATGAAATAAAAGAGAAAATCAAAGAAACCATTATCTTTTATCAACGTCCTTTAAAATCACAGAAATCCAAAGTTGCGTATTGCGAACTGGGGTCCGGGACTATTATGACTGATAAGGATGGGAAAAAACGGCTTGTAAACGCAGGACCAAAAGTAGCACCAAAATCCTCCCCGTATTTCCAACAGTTCCGGATATGGCAGACACTTAATAATCTGAAGATTGATGACAAACCTCTTACTCTTGAAGAGAAACAGCTGCTTGCATGCAATCTTGAATTTTGTGACAAAATGTCTGGAAAAGATATTATGGCGCTTCTTGCTGTCAAAGGTAAAAACCACACATTGAACATTAAGGAAATTGAAGGCAACCATACTTCCGCAGCAATTTTACATGCTTGTGAAAAGATTGCTGAAATAACAGGTCATTCACTTGACGGCATATCCACATATCCGTCCTTGCGGGCAAAAGCGGTCGCTGAAATTTTAGAGGTGCTTGGCATAAACAAAGACATCTTATTTTTTAACCCGCTCCTATCGGGCGAAGATGCTGAGATGCAGCCGGCATATAGGCTATGGCACCTTCTATATTCAGCAGAGGCTGATGATTCAAGAAGTGGAAATGAGAAACTCAAGAAAACACTGTGCCGCTTGTTTAATTTCAATGATGAAACTGTTCTTCCGCTGTCATCCCTCACCTTCCCGTCCGACTATGCCTCTATTAGCGTGAGGGCTATAAAAAAATTATTGCCCTATCTCATGAAAGGACAAATGTATAGCGAGGCATGCCAATCTGCCGGACTGAATCATTCAAAACGTTCTCTCACAAGTCAGGAAATCGGCACAAAGGTTTATGCTGACCACATTGAAAACTTAAAGAAAAATTCCCTTAGGAGTCCTGTTGTGGAAAAAATCCTTAACCAGATGATCAATGTGGTGAATGCTCTTGTCGCTCAATACGGTCATTTTGATGAAATACGAGTGGAAATGGCAAGAGAGCTGAAAAAATCAGCTAAGGAGCGCGAGAATATGACTAAAAGCATCAACGACCGCGAGAAAGATAATTCCAGAATATCAGAAATCCTTAAAGCGGCGCCATTCAACATTGCTCACCCAACTCGAAACGATATTATTAGATATCGCTTGTACGAAGAACTAGAAATGAATAGACACCACACACTGTATTCGGATATATATATTCGCAAAGAGGAATTGTTCACCAATAAGTTTAATGTTGAGCATATTATACCCAAGTCGCTTCTATTTGATGACTCATTCGCCAATAAAACATTAGAATCCGCCCAAGCTAATTTGTCGAAAGGTAATATGACGGCATACGACTACGTATTGGATACCTATGGTGAGGTTGGTATAGAAAGATATACCGCAACAATTGACGAGCTTGTCAAAAATGGAGCGCTTTCACCAGCAAAAGCTAAAAAACTCAAATGTACGGCTGATAAAATCTCCTCTGATTTTCTTAACCGTGACCTGGCACTCACGCAATACATTTCAAAGAAAGCGATTGAAATGCTTGAGGAGATTTCGCCGAAAGTAACAGCCACTACCGGCGCTGTCACAGACAAGCTCCGCCAGGACTGGGGGCTGATTGACATTATGAAGGAACTTAACTGGGACAAATACGACCGTCTTGGACTTACATCCTCATATACTGACCATAACGGCAACACCGTAAAACAAATCAATGACTGGACCAAGCGCAATGACAACCGTCACCATGCCATGGATGCAATTACCATAGCATTCACCCGGCCGGAATATATAAACTACCTGAATAACCTCAATGCCAGAAGTGATAAATCCGGCATCATTTACAGCATTCAGCAGAAATTCATGCATCGGGACAAAAATGGCAATTTGAGATTCACTCCACCTATGCCCGCAGATAAGCTGAGAACCGAAGTCAAGGAAAAACTCAACTCTGTTCTTATCTCCACCAAAGCGAAAAACAAAGTTGTCACTACAAATACTGCGACAACAAAGTCATCCGCCGGAGAAAGGAAAAGTAAATATCTCACTCCACGAACACAGCTACATAACGAAACCGTATATTCCCGGTCATATTATTACAAGACTTCTGAGGTTAAGGTTGACGGGAATATGAATGCTGAAATGATTAACAAGGTGGCTGTTAAAGCATATAGGGAAGCCCTTGAAAACCGCTTGATGCAATTCAACGGAGATGCAAAGAAAGCATTTACAGGCAAAAACAGCTTAAAAAAGACCCCTCTGTTCATTGATGAGGCGCACACTCAGCAAGTGCCAGAGAAAGTCAAAATCGTAGAACTTGAGCCAAGACACACTGTCCGGGTTGCTGTTTCTGAGAACTTGAATATTGAGAAAGTCATTGACAAGAGAGTAAAAAAGATTCTTGAGGAGAGAATTGCCATATATGGCGGCAATAAAAAGGAGGCATTTGCAAATCTTGATACAAATCCCATCTATCTCAATAAAGAGAAGGGGATTGTCATTAAAAAGGTAAGAATCAATGCCGGAGTCAAGAATGTTGTCGCGCTCCATGATGCCCACAATCATTTGGGTAATAAATTACTAAATCCTGACGGTTTACCTATTCCTGCAGATTTTGTTGCTACCTCAGGCAACCATCATGTAGCACTTTTCATCACACCCGAAGGCAAAATAGAGGAAGTGATCGTTTCATATTTTGAAGCGGTAGCAAGAGCCATTGCCAGCCCTGCACTACCTGTTATCGACAGGAATTTTAAGAGCGAAGAGGGATGGCAGTTCCTCATGACACTGAAAAAGAACGAGTACATTGTTTTCCCCGGATATGAAACTTCTGACTCTGAACTGCACCCCAAAAGTTGGACAAAATAAAAAAAGAATGAAATATAGTCCAA
>CAMWQE010000077.1 GCA_947176335.1 uncultured Porphyromonadaceae bacterium
GAGTATCTCCGCCACTCTCGCGGCTTCCTCATACTGCTCTTCGCGTATAAGCTTTTCAAGCGTGCGCTCCAGTTCCTCTATAGCGTAGTTTTCGAGTTTGGGCTCACTCGCCGCCGGTTCTTCGGCGCTTTCGGCACTATCTTCTTCTCCGGGCATCTCCATGACAAAAGCGGTTTCATCAAGAATCTCTCGTGTAGTATATATAGGTGTGCCTGTGCGCATGGCTATCGCTATTGCATCCGAGGTGCGAGAGTCAATTTTCACCTGACGCTCTCCATCGGTGAAGGTGAGTTCCGAAGAGAATATTCCGTCCTCGAATTTGTAGATGAATACTTCGGTGAGCTTAATGCCGAATGCGTGCGCAAAGCTGACAAAGAGGTCATGGGTCATTGGACGTGGAGGAGTGATGCTTTCCATGCGCAGCGCAATAGACTGTGCTTCGGCAGCTCCTATGACAACAGGTATCCGGCATGGACCGTCCACCTGAGCCAGAATCAGGGCGTAAGCTCCGGTTTGAATCTGGCTGTATGATATTCCAAGCACTTTGAGTCTAACTCTGTCGGTCATAATGATAAGGTCAATTCATGTTATTGTATTATAATAAGGTGTCGATTTGCCGTCCTGTGATTATGCCTGAGCCGAAACAAAGCCTTGATTCAGGGTCATAAATCACTCCATATTGTCCGGGTGCTATGCCTTGCACTTTGGTTTCGCTTTTAAGGAGGTATTCAGAATCTCCAAGGCGGGTGAGGGTTCCTTTTAGGAACTCAGGTGAGTGGCGGTTTTTGAATGTGACCGGTACTTCGTTGCATTCCCCTTGCCATGGGTCTTTGGTTATCCAATGCATCTCCTCAAGATGCAGGATGTTACCGTACTGCTTCTCGGTGTCATATCCGCGGGACACATAGATAACATTGTCATGGATGTTTTTCTTCACTACAAACCATGGACCTCCGCTAAGACCCAGCCCTTTGCGCTGTCCTATAGTGTGAAACCAGTATCCTTTATGCTCGCCGAGTTTCTTGCCGGTTTCAATCTCCACGATGGCACCGGGCTTCTCTCCGAGGTGACGGCGAAGGAAGTCGTTGTAGTTTATCTTTCCAAGGAAACATATACCCTGGCTATCACGGCGGTAGGCATTAGGCAGTCTTAACGACATGGCTGTTTCCCTTACAGCACTTTTAGGCATATCCCCGATAGGGAACATGAGATGTGACAACTGGCTGTATGTTATCCTAGCAAGGAAGTCAGTCTGGTCTTTCACCGGGTCAGGGGCAGTCGCAAGATATCGCAGACCGTCCTGCTCTATGATATTGGCGTAGTGCCCGGTTGCAGTCTTGTCAAATTCGTGCCCCCAACGCTCTTCAAAAAATCCGAATTTAATCATGCGGTTGCACATGATATCGGGATTTGGAGTCAGTCCTGCTTTCACTGATCGAATGGCATATTCCATAACATTGTCCCAATACTCCTCATGGAGCGAGACAATGTCAAGCGGGAGATGATAGCGTGCAGCGATGGCGCGGCACATCTCAATATCCTCTTCGGCATAGCAGTCTCCGCCCTGGCTAACATCCAAACCTATCCTGATATAGAAAAGGTGCAGGTCATGCCCTTGCTCAACAAGGCGGTGCACAGCCACCGCGCTGTCCACACCACCTGATATGAGTACCGCTATTTTCATTCTTTAATACGATGTTTTTGGTTCACACCTCTTCAAGCTCCTCGTTCTCGTCCTTGCCGTTCCGGCTGATAAGGAAGATAGAGATGAAATAGTCAAGCGATATTTTGCCCGGACCGGCGAGTAGGATATAGAGATATATGCCGATAAACATAATCGGCAAGTAGCCCGGATCTGTACTGTCAAGCCCGTAAACCGATGTCTGCGGGATAAGGTTGTTTATGATGTAATACTCAGCGGCAATCATTGACACAGTAGGGGGTATCACTGCAATACGGGTGAGGAAACCGACCATAATCAGCAGGGAGCATACTATCTCAATGACAATCATCAATATGAGGCAGGTTTGTGACGTCCATCCGAAAATGCATGGGAACGAGTCGACTATAATATCATAACTGACAAGATGACGGATGCCGAACTGCATGAACATTACTCCCACAAACAGGCGGATGAACAAACGCGCCATGTTTGAATAGGTATAACCGGTGCACTTGACAAAAGTTGCAGCTATGAATTCTGAGAACTTGCCCATGGTGTCAGAGTTTTGAGAGGATTGTTATGACCTGGTTTATATTTGCGTTCTTTAGTAATATGTTACCTTCCTGGTCTACAACGTAGAAACTCGGTATGGTGCGGATGTCGTAACTCTTGTCTATGTCGGGATTAGCTCCAACAATCCAGTCCTCAGGCATGGTTTTTGCAAAATTTAGCCATTCTTCACCGGGAGCGGTTTTTGCGATTGCCACTATGCGGAGTATTCCGTCTTTGATAAACGATGCCGCTTTTGAATCAGCGTTCAGGCGCGCCTTGGCAAGAAATGCCTCACTGTTTTCCGGTTCGGTAAAGAAAAGGATAATAACTTGTGAGGAGTCTGGGGCGAAGACTGCATTGTTGCCTTGACGGTCAGTATATGTGATATCTGGCATGCTGGTATGTAACATTGTAGCGGTAAGCACTTTCACCTGTGGTTCGAAATATTCTCTGTCCTCTTTGCTGCAGCGCTTGTTTTCAACCACCGCACGGGCAAATGGCAAATATATTTCATCACTGAAAATATTGGCAGAGTCGCTATGCACGAACTCTTCCGCCTTACGGGCGATAAATGCCATGTCATCGGGTTGCTTCTCAATCTCTTTAAGGAATTTGGCGATGCTGCGGTGTACCACTCTTGCGTTTGCGTAGGGCATGAAGCTGAGGTAATCGCGGAACGCTCCTGCCATTTTGGCACGTGACGAGAACCCTTTTTTCAGGTCGCAGAAATCCCAGAAATGGGTGATTAAAAAGTTGGAACGGCCTTCAAGCGTAGCAATGCTGTCAGGCACAAGGGGATAGGGAAAGTATGTTTCCGGAGTTGTCTGGGCGTTTGCCGCACCGGTTAAAAAAATGGTCAGCAAGGCTGCCAATATGAGTCTTTTCATTGGTGTCTTGATTAGTTGGCACATAATTTGCAGTTACAAAGGTAGCTATTTATATAATAATATAAAAATGAAATTAACTGACGCAGCTTTCAAACCATTGTGGGGCGATAGGCGTTAGAATTTTAAAATTGAAAAATCACGTTACTATGAACTTCAATAATTTTACAATCAAATCCCAGGAGGCTATACAGAAAGCCGTGGAAATCACGAAGAACAGCGGGAGTCAGGCAATAGAACCTGTTCATCTGCTGAAGGCGATTCTGTCTGAGGGAGAGTCCCTGGTGAAATTCATCTTTGCCAAGACCGGCGCAAGCATGCCGATGGTAGAAAGCGCTGTTGACAAGGAGATTGCTTCCCAACCTAAAGTGTCTGGCGGCGAGCCTTACCTGAGCCGTACTTCAAACGATGTGCTCCAGAAAGCAATTGATATTGCGAAGAAAATGGGTGATGAATATGTTACCCTTGAGGCTATGCTGCTTGCGTTGTTTGACATCAATTCGCCTGCGTCTACCATCCTTAAAAATGCCGGACTGAGCGAAAAAGAGCTTAAAAGCGCTATCGAAGAGCTCAGGAAAGGCAAGAAGGCTACAGACCAGAGCGCGGAAGAAACATATAATGCCCTTAGCAAATACGCTATCAACCTTAATGAAAGAGCTCGTTCTGGCAAGCTTGATCCGGTTATCGGCCGTGATGACGAAATCCGCCGCGTCCTCCAGATTCTGAGCCGACGGACAAAGAACAACCCGATGCTTATCGGTGAGCCGGGGACCGGTAAAACAGCTATTGCCGAGGGTCTTGCACAGAGAATCGTGCGTGGCGACGTGCCTGAAAACCTTCGCAGCAAGCAGATTTACTCACTTGACATGGGTGCTCTTGTTGCCGGTGCGAAATATAAAGGTGAATTTGAGGAAAGGCTTAAGGCTATCGTTAACGAGGTGACCCAGAGCGATGGTGAAATCATTTTGTTCATCGATGAAATTCACACTCTTGTAGGTGCAGGCAAAGGCGAGGGTGCTATGGATGCCGCAAATATCCTTAAGCCGGCTCTTGCCAGGGGCGAGCTCAGGAGCATAGGCGCGACAACCCTTGACGAGTACCAGAAATATTTCGAGAAAGACAAGGCTCTTGAACGCCGTTTCCAGAAAGTGATGGTTAACGAGCCAGACGAGATGAGTGCGATAGCAATTCTCCGCGGACTTAAGGAGCGTTACGAGAACCACCATCAGGTGCGTATCCGCGATGAGGCTATTGTCGCTGCGGTTCAGCTCTCTGAGAGGTACATCACAGACCGTTTCCTTCCTGACAAGGCAATCGTCCTTGTGGATGAGGCAGCTTCAAAGCTCCGTCTTGAAATTGACTCTGTTCCTCAGGCTCTTGATGAAATTTCGCGCAGGATTGCCCAGAAGGAAATCGAACGCGAGGCTATCAAGCGTGAAGGTGATACCGCAAAAGTAAAGGAGATAGAGAAAGACCTTGCTGAGATGCGCGAGGAGGAGAAGGAATTCATGGCGAAATGGAAAGCCGAGAAAGATCTCATCAACCGCATTCAGCAGAACAAGATTGATATCGAACAGCTTAACTTCGAGGCTGACCGTGCCGAGCGTGAGGGTGATTATGCGAAAGTCGCAGAAATCCGCTACTCGAAGGTGCAGGAGAAAGAGCGCGAGAACCAGGAGATTCAGACCCAGCTCAACATGATGCAGGGTGAGAAAGCCCTTATCAAAGAGGAGGTGGATGCAGAGGATATCGCCGATGTTGTTTCCCGTTGGACCGGCATACCTGTAAACAAAATGGTTCAGAGCGAGAAAGAGAAGCTACTGCATCTTGAGGAGGAGCTTCACTCAAGGGTTGTCGGTCAGGAAGAAGCTATCCGTGCTATTGCTGACGCAGTACGCCGTAGCCGTGCCGGTCTTAATGACCCGCGCCGTCCTATCGGTTCATTTATTTTCCTCGGCACAACCGGTGTCGGTAAAACAGAGCTTGCAAAAGCACTTGCGGAATACCTCTTTGATGACGAGAACATGATGACCCGTATCGACATGAGCGAATATCAGGAGAAGCACACGGTGAGCCGCCTTGTCGGAGCGCCTCCGGGATATGTCGGTTATGATGAGGGTGGTCAGCTCACCGAAGCGGTGCGCCGCAAACCTTACTCGGTAGTCCTTTTCGACGAGATTGAAAAAGCCCATCCCGATGTATTCAATATCCTGCTTCAGGTTCTCGATGACGGACGCCTGACAGATAACAAGGGTCGACTTGTGAACTTCAAGAACACCATTATCATTATGACCAGCAACATGGGTTCAAATGTCATTCGTGACAATTTCGCAGCTATGACTCCGGAAAACCGCGATGAGACAATTGAAAAGACCAAGGGCGAAGTCATTGAGATGCTTAAGAAGACAATCCGCCCCGAGTTCTTGAACCGTATCGATGAGACCATCATGTTCACTCCGCTTAATGAAGCTGAGATTGAAGAGATTGTCGGTCTGCAAATCAATGGCATAAAGAAGATGCTTGCCAAGAACGGAGTTGTGCTCGAAGTCACTCCTGCCGCGCTCAGGTATCTTGCTGAAGAGGGTTATGACCCCGAGTTTGGTGCCCGTCCTGTCAAGAGGGCAATCCACAGGCTTGTGCTCAATCAGCTCTCTAAAGACATTCTTGCCCAGAAAGTTGACAAAGAGCGTCCTATCGTTATTGATGTTGACGGCGACAACGGGCTTGTATTTAAAAATTGATTATTAGTTACTAACAATAGATATCGAAAGCCATTATGAAAAAGCTGATATTCTTTCTCCCGGCACTTCTGATGCTTGCATTCAGTTCGTGCAGCGATGATGACGATCTTCCTATGGTTGACATCGAGGCTTCCTATTCCGGAGGCGTGATGGTGGACGGTAAGCTGTATGTTGTTCAGGACGATGAATTTGAAATCACTTCGGTTTCCGCGACCCCTTTGCGTGAAGGTGCCAAAGCGGCAATCACCTCTGTGGTTTACGGTCTTGACGGTTGGATTATCGGTGCATCAGACGTAGCTCCTTTCGGGGTGACATTTGAGCCTGAAACTTTCTCCACCGGAAAGCATGTGCTTTCAATGCGCATGATTGTTGCCGAAGAAGGATGCACCCCCGCGGTAGCTTACAGTGCTACTGATGTGATAGTGGTTGATTCCTCTGATTTGATTCCGACTCCTTCTGAATCCGACGAGTTGGGTGTAATGAAGATTCATCCGTCGATTCAGACACAATAACAGGCTTTAAGTACACATATTATATCTGTCAAGCAACTGAAAAAAGCGATTTCCATTTGGGAGTCGCTTTTTTGATTTTCGTGACATCTTATTGTACTCCGGTGTTTATCTGTTTGCGTTCACGGTCTATCCACCAGCCCCACTTATTGAAATATTTTATCATGTTTATTATATGTACCCATAGCATACGGGTGGACTTATACGAAGCTTTCCGGTGATGGTGCACTACAATAGGCGACGGCACATACAGTGTTTTGTACTTCCTATGTATGCGGCGGCATAGGTCTATATCCTCCGGATACATGAAGAACCGCTCGTCAAACTTTCCGCACTCGTAAATTGCTTCCATTCTCAGCAGTAGGAAGCTACCCTGATGGTAAGGTATGTTATGCGGTTTGTCATGGTCAAGATGCTTGAGCAGGTAGCGGCTTCTCCTTGTAGTGAACCGGGTGGCGGGAATAAAGCGCCGTATGAAAACATCGAAAGGTGTCGGGAGCAGACGGCTTGTGAACAAATCATTTCCGGCATCGTCTTTTATCCGTGGATGTGCAAGACCTATAGCCATGTCATTTTCCATAACTGCCACCAGTTCCGTGATGCCTTCCGGTAAGAACTTTACATCGGAGTTGAGGACAAGGTGGTAATCCACCCTGTCGTTTTCAGCAACCGTCAGTCCTATGTTGTGTCCCGCTCCATAGCCGGTATTTCTGTTCGGCAGATACATCGCTTTGCTGAAATCAGAAGCAATGCCCCGGATTCTCTCCTCCGAGGCATTGTCTATGATTATTATTTTTTCTGCGCAACTGTCTTGCAGTGCCCTCAGGCACGCACGCAGTTCATCTTCAGGGGTATGGTAAGTTACGACTGATGCAGTCAGCCTCACGGTTGATTACTTGCTTTTAGAAAGTTTGAATCCGGCGCATACGCCGTCATATCCTTGCAATATCTTTGTTACTCCGCTTATGGCGCTGCTTTTTGTAACTGCACCCGCTTTCTCAACAATTGCAACGAGTTTTGTGACATCAAACATGATGCTGAGTGTGCCTGTGCCGCTTTTGGTTACATAAGTATCCATTTTGCCGATAGGAAGTTTTCCTCCCACCTTGAAATTGAAAATGAAGTTGGCTTGTGACTTATCATCCGGCACAGCTGAAATTGTACCCTTGAGGGTCGTTTTGTTCAGCTTCATTGTGAATGTGCTGTCCGCATTTATGGTGATAACCACTTTGGTGAGTCCTGCTTTCTGGTAATACGGTGCCAGTTTGGACTCGATGGTAGAGGATGCTGCGGTACCACCGGCTTTTTTCAACAGGTTGTCGCTCTTGAACGACACCGCGGGGGCGGAATAATTCCATACTCCTGCAATTTTCTCTACTGTGAGTTTGTCACTGGAAATGAGATTGCCTAACATTCCCTTTAAATCAAGCGATTGTGCGCTTGCGCCACTCACACATCCAAGTGCGATGGCAATGAATAGAATTATTTTTTTCATAATCCGCAAAGTTATATTATATAATGATGCGTGCGTAGGCGCTTAACTTATTTTAAGGTCATGCCTTCCGATTCTCTTGCAAATTAAACGTATCTTTACAACCGTTTTAAAAACTGCAAAATCCGCTCGTGCGCCAAATATGCACTTGGAAGCCGTAGCAACCTGATATATAGAATTATGCGTACTGCTCGCGCCTACATAACATTTGCACTGTGCTTTATTGTCTGGAGTATTTCAGGCTGTTCTCCGGATCACACCGGCAGCCAGGTTGGTGCCGGACGGATTATTCCGGTGCTGAACATAGACCCTGAGGTCGCCTCAGTGGCAAATCCGGATGTTACCACCACACTTACCGATGTGCCGGCTGCTGATGATTTTATTTTGACGGTACAGTCCGCTGACGGGATGTATTCCGGCACATGGAACCCGTTTTCGACATATTTTCCCGTAGAGGCTATACTTCCCGGTACTTACAATGTCGAGGCATATTACGGTTCCCCACTTGTTGAAGGATTCGATACACCTTATTATTATGGCAGCGCTGCGTGCTCGCTTGAAGATGGCGCGGAAGAAAATTTGCCGATAGACTGCCAACTTGCCAATACCCTCGTAGTGGTAAGGTATGCAGATTCCGCAAAAGAATATTTCCCGGAATGCTCCATGTGGCTGCACAGTTCCGGCGGGTGTTACATCTCTTATCCGAAGAATGAGACAAGGTACGCTTATCTGAAACCGGGCAAGATTTATCTTGGTATGGCTTTGACGATGCCAGACGGCAGGGAGTGCGAGTTTGTCATAACCCAGATAAATGATGCGAAGGCAGGAACGTGGTTCCCAATCACTGTGAGTGTAGATAAGACTGATACAGATTCGCCGGTAGTGACTGTTTCGTTTGATGAGGAAGTGCAGGCTGATGATATCTCTATAACGCTATCACCTGAATTTGTAAACTCGCCCGTGCCTGTGATAAAATGTGAAGGATTTGTTTCTGATGCTCCGATTAATATAATCGAGGGTCAGAGACCGGCAAATCCTCTTGTTATGACAGTGCCGGCGGCATCACTTTCGCAACTTCTTCTCACCACAATCGCGCCCTCGCTGATTGGGCAGGGGTGGACTCCAGAGGCTGATATTTTGTCAGGAAAAGATATTACCGCACTTACCAGCCTCGGTCTCAAAATAGTGAAAGGTGAGTATATCACAATTGATTTTACGGAACTTATCCCACATCTAAGGGATACTGACGGCTTGCCGGATAGTTTTACTTTGCAGGCTGTGACTGTCGATGGCAAGTCCTCCTCTCCGGTATCGCTTAAAGTTGATCTTAAAGGAGCGGAAGTAAGTTTGTTGTCAATCTCTTCACCTGTGGTTGGCATTGATGAAGCTTCTATAAAGGTATTTTGTGATTCCGACCCGAAAACAACCCTTGGTATCTCCATAATGGATGGGAAGGAGTGGATTCAAATTCCTGTTGGTTCAATAGAGGCGGTGGAAAACGAGGAAAATACCTATAGGGTTGACTTCAAAGTGCCGGCAGGAACCGCAC
>CAMWQE010000078.1 GCA_947176335.1 uncultured Porphyromonadaceae bacterium
GGCTCACACATGGTGCTCACCACCGCCAAGGCTCAGTATGAGCTTGAGGTCGCCGACCTCAACAGCGTGAAAATAAGCGAAGGGCTCCCCACTGCTATAGACGACATTATAGCTCCCGACGCCTCCACAACCATTATTGCCGAGGGTGATGCCGTGGTTATCACCACCGACAAGCCCGCACGCTTCGCCATCTACACCATCTTGGGAACGACCGTCCATAACTCCACGATTCCTGCCGGAGTTACTCACTATCCCCTCAGCCGCCTCAGCGCGGGCATCTACATCTTCAGGGTCGACAATAAATCAGTTAAAATTAAGAAAAGATAACCAGCCATGAAACGCCACGCAATCATTATCATCACCCTGCTGCTCTCGGCTCTCGGTGCCTCCGCGCAGCGGGCAATCCATATCTATCACGACGGCAAGGATGAAGCCGATGTGATGCTCAACTGTCAGATAGACAGCATCTACTTCGCCACCGAGGGGAAGGAGCTCCGTCAGGTGTTCGCCACCGCCAAAGAGAAGAAGAGCTACCCCGTCACCTCTATAGACAGCATCAAGTTCCAAGGCGAATTTCTCAAAATCCTTAAGCCGAATATTACAATCCCTTACGAATACTCCTACGTCTATGGTACAGCACTAAGTAGCGAAGATAGAGACCAATATGGTAATTTTAAGAATGGTGTATTCAGTATTCATGAATATATCTCTTCCAATTACACTGATAAGGTAATCCAACACAAAATACCGGTAAAGTCATGGTCGGGCACTTTGTGTGATACTCTTTATATCACTCAGTTGCAACAAGAAGATGGCGACCCGTTTGTGAGATATAAAGGTCATGCAAGATGGAGCGACGATATAAATATAACTGATGGACCACTGTTTAGTCAGACTAATCCCGCATTAATTATACTCTCCCCGGACAGCCAAAGCATAAATATTCCCGTAAATCCACTTCTTGAAGGCACGCTTAAAATAGATCCCACATATTCTAATGCCGAGAGTTTTGTTCCACAGTGGGCACCCCGATTAAATGATGATAGTGAGGAGTGGTTTCAAGTAGTTCGTAAAGATCCAAACACCATTACTATCACCGTAACCGAAAATAAAGGCGGTTACCGCCACTGCTTCGTGCAACTGTCAGCAGACACATATTCCAACACATATCCCCATAGAGTTATTGCACAACTACCTGCATCGACTCATTCCGCTGAAGAACATCGTAAGGCTCTTGAAGATATGTATTATGCCCTTAACGGTCCGAACTGGAGAAATCAGAATAATTGGCTTTCAGCTTTACCAATATATGAATGGGGATATATTAATAGCGAAGACAATAGCAACTCCAAATGTCCCCCATTATTAGATTCGGACAGAGTTCTTGCTGTAATATTTCATACTGCATCAAACTTCGATAATGGTGACAATTTAACCACTTTGGAAGGCATGCTTCCCGAAAGTTTCACTACTATTATGGATGATGCCATATATATGGATTTAAGATATATGGGAATCATTAAAGGAAAGGTACCATATGCTATCACTCACCACCCGAAATGGAGAAAAGCCGGGTGGACTTTTATAAAACAAAGTCCATCTACTGGAGCAGATATTGATTTTGAAGGTATAAATCTTCAACTTCCTGATTCCTTAGTATGGGATTTAGTTGAAGGGAAGAGAATTAGTACCTCAGATATTCTAAAGAAGAATAAGCTTACACTCATAATGAATGTGAGCGGCATGAAAGATGAATATTTAGACGACCAATCAGACGAACTAATCAACAAATATCTTGATTATGCCCCAAAAGGGCTTGGTCTCGTCCTTGCTCCCGGAACCTTTCCAGAACGCTTTAATGAGGCTACTGACTTACATGAATATCAGAGAATGATAGCAAACTTTCGCAAATTAGGCATACCTGAAGATATAGACTGGACTTATACTTTCAGCAATGCGACCGGAACTACAGACAGCAGATATGTAGGAGATATGGCATTATTTGATACTAATGGTGAACTACTCTGGTTTGGAAGCCGTGCCTTGGATGCAACACAAAAATATTTTAAGTTTTCCTTTTATACTGACCGTATAGATGCAGTATGTCGCAAACATCTTGGAGAGCCTGTGGAGCATCCGCAGTTTGCCATGAATCGATATACCTCCACCGATTTTTCACAGGATGGTGAGGTGATTCAGCTTCAGAAAGCGACTGTAGGGAAAGGTATAGACGTAGTATTCCTTGGGAATGGATATGATGATAGGGATATGGAGAGCTTTTATCTCGACCAGATGCGCGAGGCTATGGAGCAACTCTTTGCAGATGAAGTAATGCAGAAGCTTCGTGACCGGTTCAATGTTTATACTGTCAAAGTTGTATCGCTCAATCCTTATTCTTACATAACGGGAGAGCATAGACTCAAAAGTTTTGAAGATGCGTGGGAATATGCGAGCCGTATACCTGACATTGTCCGAGAAAAATCGCATATATGCATTATTAACAACACCGGTTTTACAGCTTTTATTAGCGGATCTACAGGAATGTATACCGAAGGTGGATCGGAAGCATGGATTGAAGAGGGTGGTCCTGATCATACTATTGCACATGAGGTTGCAGGACATGGAATAGGAAAACTGCTGGATGAATACGTTTACGACGATTTTAAAGATAATCATACACAGGAGGGCGCACATGACAGTTTCTGCGAATGGATAAAAACAGATTATCATGATCATGGCTGGGGACTGAATGTTTCTACCTCTGAAAAGCCGGAGGAATCCCCCTGGGCATGGATGTTTGAAGACCCGGATTTTGCTTCGAAAGTAGGAATGTATAAGGGGGCTTGGTTTTGGCCGGAAGAATTATGGCGTCCATCAGAAAGCAGTATGATGCACAATGATTTGAAGGATCTTACTTTCAATGCGCCCTCTCGTGAGGCAATATATAAACAGGTGATGCAGGCGTCGGAGGGGGATGATTGGGTGTATGACCGCGAGGCGTTCAAGGCGTTCGACAAGACTCCTGCACCGGCTTCGCGCTCTGCCGCTGCACCCGCTGTGAAAGATTCCTCCAAGAAAATCTATATCCATAAGGCACCGAAGATTATGAAAAAGGATGCCAAGGGGCGGTATATCTCCGAGCCGTTTGACCGCAGCTTCATCAAATCGGCTCCCGCATCACGCGCCGCCGAGGCCGATTCGACAGATGCTGACTCGATGCCATTCTCTATCTATGAGACACCCGACGGCAAACGCCACATCGTCACCACCTCGCGGAAATAATAAATAAAACAGTCCCGTGCGCCGGAGAGCGCACGCAGACAGTAGCCACGCGGTTAAGGGAGCGTCAGCGACCGCAACCCGTGGAACCGCGGCAATCTATCTCCCCCCTCCGCACGGCTCGCCGTGCGGAGGGGGGAGTCTATGTATCCATCATTTCCTCTGGCAAGCGTAGCGCAGCCTGAGGAAAAGGAAATAATATATGGACGCGCCGGGAGAGGGAAGTGCCGCAGGCACGTCGCAGTGCGAAACCTCAGGCAAGCGAAGCGCAGCCTGAGGAAATGAGGTGGACCTCATGAGAGCGGCTTCGGAGAAGTCGCGGCTGTTGCCTCCACGTTATGAACCGGTTTGGGTATACATCTACATAATCATTGCCGCGACTTCTCCGAAGCCGCTGTTTCTTTGTGCTGTCCTCCCTACGCTGCGCTACGCTTGCATAGGGTTTCGCACAGCGACGCTCCTGCGGAGCTTCCGCGCAGCTACTCTCTGTGTGCGCTCTCCGGCGCACGATTCTATTCATGTCCCTCCGGGACATAAAAGTGGACTGTGCCTCTGGCGGCGCGTCATCGGTGGACCATTCATCTCACGCACATACCCCGGTCATTCCGCGAAGAATAGTTTCAAAAAAGCGTAGAGGGGAGGTTTTTATAATTAATTTCATTAAATTTGCGACTTAATTGCTGACAGGATTGTGGATTATGGCTCTCCATCGGCATAAAAAACTTTACACATACGTCTCCTTGTGGAGCATGATAATTTCTGAATGATATGTTACGTATAGCTGTTCAAGCCAAAGGGCGACTCAATGACAAGAGTATGGCTCTGTTGTCTGATGCCGGGATTTCCACCTCGGGGTCAAATTCCCGCAAGTTGCTTGCCCGTGCCGATGGCTTGCCCGTAGATCTCCTTTTTCTGCGCGATGATGATATTCCCCAGGCTGTTGCGATGGGGGTTGCCGATGTAGGTATAGTAGGGCTCAATGAGGTAATGGAGTCCGGTGAAAATGTCGAAGTGGCTATGAATCTCGGTTTTGGGTCATGCCGCCTCTCTATAGCTGTGCCTAAGTCAGAGAACTATGAAGGGGTAGAATGGTGCAGGAACAAACGAATCGCCACAAGCTACCCCGCTATCCTGCGCAAATTTTTTGATGAGAAGGGGATAAATGCTGAAATCCACCGTATTGCCGGATCGGTGGAGATTGCTCCGGCGGTAGGGATGGCTGATGCGATTTTTGACATTGTTTCTTCAGGGGGCACGCTGATTCAGAATGGTCTGAAAGAGGTTGAACAGGTTGTTACATCCCAAGCCGTACTTATCGCAACCCCTAACCTTGATGCTGAGAAGCAGGAGATTTTCTCCGATATAATGTTCCGGTTCGAGTCCATTCTCTCAAGCAGGGGAATGAAATATGTGCTCCTCAATATTCCGGAATCGGTGCTCCCCGAGGCTGTCGCGCTGTTGCCGGGCATGAAGAGCCCGACGGTGCTTCCTCTTGCGGAAAAAGGATGGGTGTCGATGCACGCTGTAATCGCGGAAAGTGAACTATGGACAAAAATAAAGGCTCTCAAGCAGCTTGGCGCAGAGGATATTCTGGTGTTACAGCTTGATAACCTGATTAATTAGCGATCTGATATGGATATTACCATAAATCCTACATTTGACCAACTCAAAAAGCTGTTTGAGCGGAATATCCCGGTGGATGACACTCAGGTTGATGAGAGTGTGCGGAATATAATTAATGATGTAAGAGCTCATGGCGATGAGGCGCTACGCCGTCTTGCCCTACGGTTTGACCGTGCTGAGCTTTCGGAACTTGAAGTACCTACATCCCGTTGCCGTGAGGCGGTAGAGAAACTGGACAAAGAGGTGCTTGATGCTATGCGTCAGGCGGCAGCAAATATAGAAGCTTTCCACCGTGCCCAGCTGGTGCAGCCTATAGAGGTGGAGACTGTGCCGGGAGTAACCTGCGTTCAGCGCCAGGTACCTATACCGAGAGTCGGGCTATATATACCCGGAGGCAGGGCACCGCTTTTTTCCACAGTGCTTATGCTTGCCATTCCGGCACGTTTGGCTGGATGCCGTGAGGTGGTGCTGTGCACTCCGGCAGGAGAGGGAGGACACATTGCCCCTGAGATACTTGCCGCAGCATCAATATGCGGTGTTGACAGGGTGTTTGCAGTTGGAGGCGCACAGGCAATAGCCGCTATGGCTTACGGTACGGAATCAATTCCACGTGTCAACAAAATATTCGGTCCCGGCAACCGGTATGTTACCAAAGCGAAACAGCTTGTGTCGATTTCCACAGCGATAGATATGCCGGCAGGACCGAGCGAGGTAATGGTAATTGCCGATGACCGCGCAAATCCGGCTTTTGTCGCAGCGGATTTGTTGTCGCAGGCTGAGCATGGACCGGACAGCCAGTCGGTGCTCCTCTGCCTTTCTCAGGAATTTGCGGCAAAGGTTATGGAGCAGATTGACATTTTGCGCAAACAGCTCCACCGGAGCGAGTGCATTGACAGCTCCCTTTCAAAGAGCCATATAATTGTGCTTCCGGATGAAAAGGCAATGATTGACGCGGCAAACATGTATGCACCGGAGCATCTTATTATAGCAATGGGAAATGCACATGATGTTGCGAAATACACCACTGAGGCTGGAAGTGTTTTTATCGGTGACTACGCTCCCGAAAGCGCAGGCGACTATGCCTCAGGAACAAACCATACATTGCCGACCGGTGGATGGGCTGCCGCATTGAGTGGTGTAAATACCGACAGCTTCATGCGTCGTGTCACATATCAGACCCTTTCCCGTCAGGGACTTGAATCCCTCGCTCCGGTAATAACAACAATGGCACGAGCCGAGGGTCTTGACGCCCACGCTCTTGCTGTGACAATACGCATTAAAAATGACTGAGACATTTGACCCTACCGCATTGATGCGGAGCAATATACGCAGCCTTGTGCCTTACTCGACCGCACGCGATGAATTTTCCGGCGAAGGGATTACCGCATGGCTTGATGCGAATGAAAGCCCGTTTGACAACGGAGTGAACCGTTATCCGGATCCTCACCAGAAAGCCTTGAAAGGGGTAGTTTCCGGTATCTTCGGTGTGCCGGTGAATTCAATTTTCATTGGCGGTGCCGGATCTGACGAGGCGATTGATTTGCTTATGCGAATATTCTGCGTTCCCGGTAAAGATAACATAGTGACAATCTCTCCTACGTACGGAGTATATGAAGTCGCTGCGGCGATAAATGATATCGAAGTAAGAACCGTGCCTCTTGGAAAAGATTTTTCCCTTCCTGTCGAGGCACTCGTTTCTGCCGCTGACTCAAATACCAAACTGACATGGGTATGTTCTCCGAACAATCCGACCGGCAATGCTTTTACAACTGCTGAACTTGTTGAGTTGGCAAATGCTGTGAAAGGGATGCTTGTAATAGATGAGGCATATGTCGATTTTTCGGAGAAAGGCACAATGATACCTTTTATGGCGGAGTTCCCGAACGTGGTTTTGCTCCGTACCCTATCCAAAGCGCGCGGCATGGCATCCCTGCGCCTCGGCATGGCTTTCGCGCATCCGTCAGTAGCACTTGCCATGGCTATGGTAAAGTATCCTTATAATGTAAACGGTCCGACTCAGGCGGAGGTTATCAGGCGTTTGACTGAGGAAAATGATTTGGAGGAGAATATCGCAACCATACTCCGCGAGCGCAAAAGGCTGGAAGATGAGATTCTGTCAAAGAAAGGAGTAAAGCGCGTGCATCCGTCCGATGCGAATTTCCTCTTGGTGGAGTTTGAAAACCCGGACGACATGTATGAAATGTTGCTGAACGGAGGGGTACTGGTGCGGAACAGAAACCGGGTGCCCGGTTGCAAAGGGTGCCTGAGGATAACCGTCGGGACTCCGGAACAAAATGATACATTACTCAAACTACTTGATGAACAATAATGAAACGAGCACTATTCATAGACCGCGACGGCACTATTATTCGCGAACCGGAGGATGAACAGATTGATTCACTGGAAAAACTTGAATTTGTGCCCGGTGCAATTTCGGCACTTGCCGCTCTTGCCAAGGAGGGATGGGAGCTTGTAATGGTTTCAAACCAGGACGGTCTCGGCACACCGTCTTTTCCGGAAGAAGACTTCTGGGGACCACATAACAAGATGCTCACTACCCTTGCAGGGGAAGGTATCATATTTTCCGACCAACTGATTGACCGCACTTTCCCTGAGGACAACCTTCCCACACGCAAGCCCGGTACAGGTATGCTTACCGCTTATATGGATGGGTCGTACGATCTCGCCGGTTCATTTGTGATAGGCGACCGCCTGACGGACCTTGAGCTCGCCGCCAATCTCGGCGCACAAGGCATACGCCTCGGCAGCGAAGAAACTCCCGGTTGGGGAGATGTGCTCCGTGTAATTTTGGGTAAGGAGCGCAGGGCAGTGGTCGAGCGGCGTACTGCTGAAACTGATATAAAGGTTGTTGTTGACCTTGACCGGAAAGGTGTATGTGAAATCAATACCGGATTGAAATTTTTCGACCACATGCTTTCGCAGATTCCGCACCATGGCGGTCTTTCCCTTAGCATAGATTGTAAGGGTGATCTTGAAGTGGACGAGCATCACACAATTGAGGATGTAGCGATTGCTCTGGGTCAGGCAATTACAAAAGCACTTGGCAAGAAGGAGGGGATAGAACGATACGGATTCGCATTGCCGATGGATGAAAGCCGCGCTATGGTGCTTCTTGACCTCGGCGGACGCTTCTCCTTCGAGTGGGATGTGCCATTTACAAGGGAATATGTGGGGGATACTCCTACGGAAATGTTCAAGCATTTTTTCCATACCCTTGCTTTTAACATGAGTGCCAATCTGCATGTGGAAGCGCGGGGAGAAAACAATCATCATATGATCGAGGGAGTTTTCAAGGCTTTTGCCCGTAGCCTGAATGCGGCGAAGCGTCGTGATATGTTCAGTAATGCAACCCCGTCATCAAAAGGAGTATTATGATAGCGATAGTTGACTACGATGCCGGCAATATATGCTCTGTTACCAATGCCCTGAACCGACTTGGCGCGGAATGGAGGCTGACCGCGGATTCAGATGAGATAGCACGTGCTTCCCATGTGATTCTCCCCGGTGTAGGACACGCCGCCCATGTTGTCGGAAGCCTGCGGCGGCGAGGTCTTGAAGAAACGATAAAACATCTTCGTCATCCCGTATTGGGCATATGCGCAGGAATGCAAATCATGTGCTCGTTTTCTGATGAGGGCGATGTGCCATGCCTTGATATTTTCGATTGCAAGGTCAGGCGGCTTGAGCCCTGCCCGGGGGAAAAGATTCCGCACATGGGCTGGGATTCGCTGAATAATCTTGAATCAAAATTGTTCAAAGGCATAGAGGAAGGTGAGTCATTTTATTTTGTGCATTCCTATTGCGCTTCGCTATGCTATGACACAGCGGCAACGTGTCGTTTTGGAGCGGGAGCGCCTATGTTCAGCGCCGCTCTCCGTTACGAAAATTTCTATGGTGTCCAGTTCCATCCGGAGAAAAGCGGAGCTGCCGGAGAAAAACTACTAAATAATTTCCTGTCGTTATGATTGAAATATTGCCCGCAATTGATATTATCGATGGCAAATGTGTCCGCCTCACAAAAGGGGATTACAATAGCGTGAAGCGATATGACGCTGACCCGGTGGATATGGTGAAGAGGTATGTGGATTCAGGTTTCCGCCGCATCCACGCGGTTGACCTTGACGGTGCCAGGAAATCAGCTCCATGCAATCTCCATGTGCTTGAGCGTCTTGCATCTGTAGCCGGAGCCGAGATTGAATGGGGTGGCGGATTGAAGTCTCAGCAGGCTTTGGCTGATTCTCTCAATGCCGGAGCATCTTATCTTGTTGTCGGGAGCCTCGCGGTGAAATCTCCGGAATTATTTTCCGGATGGCTAAACCGTTATGGAGCTGAGCGCATGGTGCTTGGTGCCGACGCCGATACCGACGGGCATGTTGCCGTTAACGGCTGGGAGGAGAAATCAGATTTCACAATTGAAAACTTGATAGACAGGTTTATACCGGATGGCCTTACACAGGTCATAGC
>CAMWQE010000079.1 GCA_947176335.1 uncultured Porphyromonadaceae bacterium
TCGAACCCGGGTCTCCACCGTGAGAGGGTGGCGTGCTAGGCCACTACACTAAATCACCATTTATTTAGTCGATTCTCTTAATCGACACTGCAAAGGTACGCACTTTTTCTAAATCTCCAAAATTTTCCGCCATTTTTTAATGACAAAATCCATAAAACGCTGTCAATTAACCTTTAATTTATATATGGCATCCTCAGCCGTTGAATACCCGTACAACGTATTATTAGAAGAATCCACCCATAACCTCACAAGCGGTACCGGTAAACGGTATTTCTTTTTAAACTTACCTGTCCAATCAAATTCATGTAGCCAATAGCATCCAAGGGTGTCCTTATATGTTGAAAGTGGTTCACCAAAATATAATGCGTAAATGGAATTGTCATCACATACCACATTGTGGTACTGGTAGGAAGCATACTCCATTTCCCCTTCAAAGATGCCTTCTCCCGGAGAGTCCTTCATCCTGTACGACTTCACATCATTTGTTGCTAAGTCTATGATATTGATTTGTTTAAGCCAACTCATGGCATCTGCTATTTTCGTATTGTCAGGGCTAAGGCACCATGTCGAGTTGAAGAATTTGGATGCGGCTACCTGACTGTCTTTATTATCTATCATTCTTTTGACTACAGATATTCCATGCGTCGGAACTGCATTTTGTCCCTCAAGAACCCAATATGTTGGCAATAACGGTTTTATCCTCCTTTGAGAAAACCCCGGAGTATAGCCCAAGTACTTGGAATCACCGATTTTATACATTGCTGAGTATGTGAAATCGTAATCATTTGAATTTTCATAGAATCCGAGTGATACGATTGAGTCCTTGCCTGTTTCAATTGATTGTGTTATGTTCCACTCCAGCAATTTACGCTTGTGAGGTTCATAAGTCAGGGCAATTAAGTCATTTCCTCTACGCTCTATCCTTTTAATAGGTGTGAGCCCAAGATATTCTCCCGGTCCTTGACCTTTACGCATAAAAGCTCCTGATAATTCGTTATTCTTAAGGTCTGAAACATAGAAAAGAAATTCGGGTGAGTTGGGGCATGATGAAATCAATACCGAGTCATAAGTGGCGAAATATTCGGAATATAAATGGTCCGTTTCAATTTTCTCCACATTAAGTTCAAAAGTTTTATCAGGTTCAGCTGTTTTCTCAACTTTTGCAGTAAAAGCACTATCTCCGCAGGAAGATAACGCCCAAAAAGACAATAGGCAACCAGCCGCGTTGAGTATATGGTTACATAACCGTACTTTCATATTTGGAGTCTTTGAATAAGGGGAATTTATTAAGGATATAAGGTGGTGAAGGCTTTGTCAAGGCGCGGGATGGGATCAGAATAGTGGTTGCCCGGAACGCTTTGGAATTCAACATCAATTCCGGCAGTCTTAAGCAAGGAAATAATCTCCTGAGTGTTGGTCGCAACAGATTCAAATGCCTTTACTTTTGATTTCGCCTCCTGATTGCCTAAGAGGAAGAAACCTTTTCCGGTTTTGTGTGGTATTTCGAGGCTTTTCATCCAGTTCAGGAAGCCTTCATACCAGAACGAGCCGGAAAGTGAGGCGATGTTATGGAATGTGTCGCAAATCATCCATTGCCATAATGCGAAGAGTCCGGACATTGAAACTCCTATCAAGCTGCGCTCTGCATCTTTATCAATGCCGAGTGATATTTCTATGGTAGGCAATACTTTCGTTTGTAGCCTTTTAAGGAATTCCGGGGACTCTCCTTTAAAATCAGGGCTTCCTTTAGGCACGCCTTTTGCAGCCCACGGACTGAAAACAGCTTCCCAATCCATGCCGGTGATTACCACAATCGTGGTGCCGTAAGTTTCTACGGCATTTTCAATCCAGTCACCTAAAACATCCATCGGATAAAGGATATAGGCAATTCTGTCTTTACGTGCACCAGCGCAGCAAAGGCATTTAAGGTTTCCAATTTCAATTGTCTTTGTCATAATATTTCATCATGTCAGGCATATCCATGAAGCCAAGTGAGCTATATACCGGCTTACCGTCGGCAGTTGTTTCAAGGTATATTTTTCCGCAACCGCGATTCTTCGCTTCTGCGAGCAGATGACGGACAATATTGTGGGCTATGCCTTTATGCCTGAACGGTTCACGGACATATATGTTCATAAGGTAAGCGCACCGTCCGGACGGATTGTCGGGCGAGGGGAGTTCGTCAGTAAAGCAGATTCCTCCGCAACCGCATTTTTTCCCGTCACATTCCGCAACGAATGCTATATGGCTCTTGTCAGCGATGTGCCGGGTGTAATATGCCAGGTTTGCATCAAGCAGGGCACTGTCCGGAGTGACTCCAAAGACATTTATGATAACCTCTTCCCGCCATTGCATCAGTGTCGGCAAATACTCTGTTTGTGTCAGTTCAACCATTTTACTCTTGTTTTATGAATTTTCCGGTAATGCTCTCCGGGTTTACAGCAATCTGTTCCGGAGTGCCGCTTGCAACAATTTGTCCCCCTGCCGCTCCGCCGCCGGGACCCATGTCTATTATGTAGTCAGCGTTACGAATCACATCAAGGTCATGCTCTATCACGATTATTGTTGCACCAAGTTCCACAAGATGCTCGAACACTTCGATAAGTTTCCTCACGTCGAGAGGGTGAAGCCCTATTGTCGGCTCGTCAAACACAAACAAGGTGTCGCTCTGCTCGTGTCCCATCTCTGTGGCGAGTTTGAGCCGCTGGGCTTCTCCGCCGGACAGGCTTGGGGTCGCTTCCCCAAGGGTGAGGTAACCGAGACCGAGATTATTTAGTGTAGATAGCCGTGAAGCAACGGTTTTGTGGGCCGCACATTCCTCGATAGCCTGCTCCACATCATCATCCATGAGCTGAGGCAACGAAACCGGATATCCCCCGGAGCTTGGAATACGGACAGTCCATGCCGCTTTGCTGTAGCGCGAGCCTTTGCATTCCGGGCAAGGAATATCGACATCCGGAAGGAACTGCACGTCAAGGCTCACAGTGCCTGTGCCGTCACAAACAGGGCAACGCAGACTGCCGGTGTTGTAAGAAAAATCGCCAGCCTTATATCCGTGCTCCTTAGCGTCCTTTGAGCGGCTGAATATTTTGCGGAGTTCATCGTGGATACTGGCGTATGTAGCTACCGTTGAGCGCACATTGGCTCCGATAGGTGTCGAATCAATCAGTTTCACTCTCTTTATGCCCGGCGCATTTATCGCCTTGACATGGTCGGGGAGCAGCTTGTCTTCCAATTGTGCCTGAAGCCCGGGTACGATACTTTCAAGCACCATTGTGGTCTTCCCGGACCCGGACACTCCGGTTACAACCGTAAGGCGTCCTTTCGGCACTTTTATTTCAAGTGGTTTTACAGTGTGGATTGCTTCAGTAGCTATATCAATGCTGCCGTTTTCAAATATTTTCTCCTCCGGTATTACCGGTCTGAGGCGCTGCTCATCTTTGCCTGAAATGAAAGAACCTATTCTTGAATCGGGATTCTCCTCCACTTGCGCTATAGTGCCTTCGGCTATTATTCTGCCTCCGTTAGCCCCAGCTCCCGGTCCGAGCTCGATAAGCCAGTCCGCATCCCTGAGAATCTGTGTGTCATGGTCAACGAGCACAATAGAATTGCCGTCATCAATCAAATCATGCATGACACCTTTGAGACCGCCGATATTTGCAGGATGCAACCCTATTGAAGGCTCATCGAGCACATAAAGTATTCCTGTAGTGCGGTTTCGCACAACGCGCGCCAGCTGCATGCGCTGTCTTTCTCCGGTGGATAGGGTTGAAGATGCCCTGTCAAGGCTCAAGTATCCCAGTCCGAGGTCAACGAGCCGCCTTGCTGTCAGCAGGAAAGCCTCGCCGATATTTGCCGCCATCTGCCGCATTTCATCCGGCAGAGTCGCGGGTATGTTTTTTACCCACTCTATTGCGTCCGACAAAGTTTTTGCTGTTGCTACATCCAATCCTATCCCGTCAATGCGCGGGGCTCTTGCCGCTTCTGAAAGGCGCGTGCCGTGGCAGCAAGGGCAAATGTCGCTCTTGAGGAATTTTTCAACCCTCTTCATCCCTTTCTCGTCGGTCACTTTCGCCAGAGCGTTTTCTACCGTATAGACAGCGTTGTAGTAAGTGAAATCGAGTTCTCCTGCGGTTTCGCTCTTCTTCGCCTTGTATAATATTGTTTTTTTGATTGCCGGGCCGTTGAAAACAATGTCGCGCTCTTTTTCAGTCAACTGGTTGAAAGGCACATCTGTCCGTACACCCATTGCGCGGCACACATCGGTCATAAGCGACCACATGAGGCTGTTCCACGGAGCGACCGCCCCCTCATCTATAGTCAGCGATTCATCCGGCACAAGCGTCGAGCGGTCAACAGTCATGACCACTCCGGTACCTCCACATTTTTCGCATGCGCCGGTGCTGTTAAACGCAAGGTCCTCCGCTCCCGGACCGTAGAAATGCGTGCCGCAATTGTCGCACACCAGCTCTTTTTCAGCAGCGACATCAAGCGAAGGCTTGTGGTAGTATCCGCAATTAGGGCAGCGGTGGCTTGCAAGGCGGGAAAACATCAGGCGCAGACTGTTGAGCAACTCGGTGCCGGTGCCGAAAGTACTCCTTACCCCGGGGACGCCGGGGCGCTGATGCAGCGCAACTGCTGCGGGCACATACCGTATGTCTTCCACATCCGCCCGTGTCGCCTGGGATATTCTCCGGCGCGTATAGGTCGACAATGCCTCAAGGTATCGCCGTGAGCCTTCCGCGTACAGCACTCCCAGTGCAAGGGACGACTTGCCTGAACCGGACACTCCGGCAATGCCTACAATCTCCCCAAGCGGAATATCCACATTGATATTCCTGAGGTTATGCACCCTTGCGCCACGTATTTCAATCTTATCGTGTTTCATCTATTCATGCCGTCTTTATACAAACAGCGAAATTACTATTTTTCCCCACAAATCAATTCAAAAATCTCAGTATCATAGGGCACCCTCTTTCATGACGACGGGGAGGGCATCGACGTCGACTTTGCCGCGGCGCGTCAGGGGAATGCTTTTGACTTTCACGAAGAATTCAGGCACCATGAAGTCGGTGAGTTGTGCGGAGAGCCACTCCCTGACATCATGCAGCTTGCATCCCTCTTTAGGTATCAGGTATGCGGTGAGATAGTGGAGACCGTTGTCATCAAGGAATGCACGGACAACTCCACGCTCAACGCACGGACAAGTGTTCAGCACATTTTCTACCTCTTCCGGCTCAACCCTTTTGCCAAGAATCATAACCTGGTCATCACGGCGGTGTAGGAATGCAAGGTTGCCGTCCGGTAACTCATAGCCGAGGTCACCGCTGCGGTACATCCGGGTGCCGTCCGGCAAAGTGACAAAATTCACCTGTTCCGGCGGATTGCCGAGATAGCCACGGCTGACACCTTCACCGAATATGCAGATTTCCCCGGTTTCTCCCTGCGGCAGTTCATGGAAATCCTTGTCAAGGATTTTCACACTGACTCCTTTTACCGCTTTGCCGACAGGGAATGTGCCGTCTTCAAGCGGAGTGGCATTGTCAACCCGGAAGTAGTTTGAGCACACGGTGGTTTCAGAGGGTCCGTATGTATTGTATATTTTCACTCCTTTGTCGCGCAAGTTCGTTATGTAGCTGCCTCGGATTACATCGCCGCCGCTTATAATGAGTTTGACTGACTCAGGAATTTCCGGCAGTTTGTTCATCTCTGCAATGAGATAGGGGAATCCGTCGATAATTGTTACTCCATGGCGCTTAACAAAAGCCATCAGTCCCTGCAACGAGCCGTTATGCACGGCAAAGGACGGTATGCACACCGCCGCCCCATTAAGAAGAGTAGTGTAGACCTCCTCCACAAATATATCAAAGGAGCATACCGAGTATTGGAGCATTATGTCCCCGGGACCTGTGTGGAACTCATTTTCAAACGCCTCGGCGTAATTCACAACGGAATGATTTTCAACCACCACTCCTTTAGGCTTGCCTGAGGTGCCGGATGTGTATAGCACATAAGCAACTCCGGACGGTGTGGAGCGGTCTTCGAGTTTTTTATCCGCGGGTTTAAGATGTCTGCAGTAATTATCCTTGATTATAAAGTCGACTCCAGCAGTATGCATCATGTAGTCGATGCGCTCCTGAGGCAACGTCGGCTCTGCCGGAACGTATGCCGCCCCGCTTTTGAGCACAGCGAGCATAGCCGCAATCTGCTCTGCGCCGTGATGCATTACAATGCCGACAAACGAAGGCTTTTTATCGTAAAACTTGGCGAGTATAGCATCAACCATGCTATCCAACTCGGAATAGGTGAGGGTGCGGTCCTCCTCGATAATTGCAGGGGAGTCGGGATACCTCTCCACCATTTCCCGAAACCGGGAATAAATAGTTCTTTTATAGTCCATGAATCAGTGGTTTCTTTATAATTAGAAAGCGTCAGAGTGCCTGGTTGTTCATTTATTGGAAAAAGAAACCGGACCTGCCTAATGACAAGCCCGGTGAATCTGTGTAGGTGTATGATATCAATATGTCATTCTGGGTTCAAGCTCTTTAGCCTGCTCAATCATCTTTGTCACCTCTTTTTCTGAAGGAACACGGTTGCAAAGGTTTTTAGCTTCGTTTACTTCAACGAGTTTGGCATGAAGGTTTGCGGGAACACGGTGACGGAGCTCCTTGACGGTATCGACTCCGGCTGCCTCAAGAAGTTCAGCAAACTGTCCTGCAACGCCTTTGATGCGGAACAAATCGGCATGGTTAGCCCACTTTAGAATCAGCTTTTCAGAAATGCCGGTTGCTTCAGCAAGTTCCTCACGTCCTTTCTTGGTTTCAGCCTTGTCAAGGAGGGCTTCAGTGGTTTTGATGCCGGCGGCTTCGAGTTTTTCAGCGTATGCGCTGCCAATGCCTTCAATTTCGTCGATTTTGTATGACATAAGTTTAAAAATTTAGATGATGTTGATATTGTTGTCTGTTTTCAGATATGCAAAAACGCAGCATCATCATTGACATTGGGCTGTTGCATAATCGTGATGTTACCTGTATAACAGACACTCCCTCAGAATAGTTCGCCCCTCCACACGAAAAACCGCAAAATTTTATTCCTGACCGAAATATTTATTTTTTTTCTCACTCCGGCTTATCACATGCCGTCCGGTTTTCGTAAGCTGAAACTGTGGGATAGGCACAGTCCACAAAATCCATGTACATCTTCACACGAGCGAGATATTCTCGCAATGTGTTCTTAATGCGGGTTTTACGAATATGAGATGGCTTAGCATTATAAGCTATGGCATTAATCCCAAGATGATCGGCTATTCTAAGTGCTCTTTCGTTATGGTCGCGTTGAGATATGAAAGTAAGGTGGTTGAGACCGTTTTTCTTTGCCTTATATATTGAATTGAAGGTGCGTGTCCCCTCATAGTCGAGGATGATTCGTTCTGCCGGAACACCACGAGCGACAAGAGAGTCCCGTATTGCCTTTGGTTCATCACAACCGAACTTATGTTTGGTACGGTAATCTCCTCCACTAGCAATGATATAGTCAATTCGCCCCAACTTAAATAGGGAGTCCGCGGCAATAATCCTATTGTCGAAATAGAAATTGTGTCCACCATCTGGTGTTATTGGTGAAGTTGCTAGTAGGACCCCGTAAGTATTATGAGTCATGTCTTTGGCCGCATCAAAAACACGCCCTTTGCCATTATAGCTGACGGCAAGGTTGCAGCCCAAGACAATACTCCCAAGTAAAACGAAGAAGGAAAGGATAGATATTATAAACTTCTTTTTCATTGAATAAAACTAGCTCAGAATCAGTTCACGAATATATTATACTAACGGATTTTAATCAATGATGCTTTCGCTATTATCAGAATGTTTAGAAGCATTATTTAGGACAATTTTTTTACTCGTATTAGCGTAGCAGTATGCACAAAAATGACGACAGGTGTTATACATACCAACGTCTTTACTTATCATGCATCCACATAGTTTTCTTTGACCTTTATCCTTCAAATTCTTTTGAGTTTCAGGGATTTCTGGTGTATCTCCAAATAAATTAGGTTCAGGTAGCTTTCCCGTTCGAAGATAATAAACAAGTTCCTTATCTTCTCCAAATACCCTTTCAATTAGTTCTCCATCAATACATCTGTTATGTTCTATGCCATAAGTCTCCAGATCCAGAGATTCCGCACAAGTTGCCATTGTCAAATCCCATCCTTCATTTTTCCATAGATCTCTTAATTTACATAGACCTTCTATTATTTCCTGTTTTTGAACCGCTGTACCTTCTCCATCTTCTACACTCTCTTTTGTGAATAGAGACGTTTCTTTAACGAGGTTATTTTGTACTTTTCTGTAAGCCTTTATATCAACGAAGCTAAACACCAGCTTCTTTGTATATCCTTTTAGTTCATTCCCAATATGCCATATTCTTGACAAGATGGAGCGAGGAGATATCTCTTTACAAAGGATTATAGGGTCAAATCTCCATATTATTCGGTCTGAACCAATAAGGTCTGAGAGCTTTTTAAAAATCTCAATCCTCTTTTCAACAGTTGGTAGGTTTGGCTCTAGTCTTTCCGTAACATAATCATTTATAGTCACTTGAAAATAATAATGAATACCCATTTCTTCTAATATATGAAGATAAGGGATAACAGGTTCAGGATTCTTAGTCCAAAAAACTATGACTTTACAATTAACAAAGGATATATATTGTTTCTGTTGATTGAAAGGATTTATCCAAGTACAATACCCTTTTTCCAAGCGATTGAAGAACCACTTGGCATAAAAGGCAGGAATGTCCGTTGAGCGACTTGCTGATATAATAACAGGGGCAATGCCTTCTACTATTTCATCAAAGTCTGTTCTAATAGATGTTTTTTCATTTGCCATAAACGCTTGATAGAAAATTAGTACTAACATTTTTTGTGTGAGTTTAGGAGGGGAGAGAATTGGGACCGGTTCTTTTTGCTTGGGACTACCCTTTTCGCTTGTCTTATGTCTGGCAAAGCAGTAAGATACAAAGTGGTTGGTTTAGTATGGGATTTTAATTTTAATTGGTTGGAATGGAGTATTTTACGAGGGTAGGGGTAGGACGGTTTTCAATGGTGTAAATAGCATTGTTTGAATAATCAATGTCAAAAGCGCAAACTTCTGTCGGCAGAATGAATTGGCGACGTGGGTTCCCATCCCAATCAAATTCCAAAATACTCCCTGTGCGACGGTCAAAATCAGTTTCTGATTTTGCCTCAACCCCAACGAATCCTACCGCAAAGCGGGTTGAATCTGCGCTTACTCCGGAAAACATGAACCATAAGGG
>CAMWQE010000080.1 GCA_947176335.1 uncultured Porphyromonadaceae bacterium
ATATTATACCGGCAGGAAGCTGTCAGTTTTATGAGGGTTTCCTGCCGGTTTGTTTTTAATAAAAACTGCCGTATGGACATTACCATAACCAAAAGTCAGATAAGCGATGCCGCCCAGGAGGCATATGATTACGCTTCAAAAGTGACAGGCGGACAAAACGCCCATTATATTCCTTACCTTGCAAACATTGACCCCAACCTGTTTGGCGTAAGCGTAATGCTACCGGACGGTTATACCGTAAACCTCGGCGATACGACCTATCAGTTCGGAATCGAGTCGGTGAGCAAGGTGCCTACCGCCATCCTCGCCATGAGGCAGCATTCGCCGGAGGCGGTAATGGAGAAGATTGGTGCTGATGCCACCGGATTGCCTTTCAATTCTATTTTCGCAATCTTGCTTGAAAACCATTCTCCCTCGACTCCTCTTGTCAACGCGGGTGCGATTTCCGCGTGCTCGATGATTGACCCTAAAGGAGACTCGGATGCCAAGTGGAAAGCGATAACTGACAATATCACCGATTTGTGTGGCAGTGCCCCCGAGCTTATCGACGAGCTGTACAAGAGCGAAAGCGCGACTAATTTCAACAACCGCGCTATTTCATGGCTCCTCAAGAACTATGACAGAATCTATGACGATCCGGACATGAGCCTTGACCTGTACACCCGCCAGTGCTCGCTCGGCATTACTACAGAGCAGCTCGCCGTAATGGCTGCGACAATTGCGTCACATGGCGTTAACCCCAAGACAGGCAAGCGGGTGTTTGACACCGGTATTTCACCGAAAATCACCACCCTTATCGCAACAGTAGGTTTCTATCAGAGCACAGGTAACTGGCTATACACAAGCGGTATTCCCGCAAAGAGCGGTGTCGGCGGCGGTGTTCTCGGAGTTCTACCCGGATTGTTCGGCATAGCCGCATTCGCTCCCCCTTTGGATGATGCCGGCAACTCTGTAAAGGCGCAGGCAGCGGTGAAAAAGTTCATGCAGGTACTCGGTCTCGGCATTATGAACGGCGACCATGTGCATATTGCGGACTGACCGTTTTTCAAGTTATTACAATATCTATCACTTCAACTAATTTAAAAATTTACTACAATGGCAACTTCTACGTCAGGCACCGGCGGTACGGTAAAGAAAGCCGCCAAACTGGGTGTATTTACCCTGATGATAATGAACATCGTTGCTGTAGTGTCGCTTCGAGGGCTTCCTGCTGAGGCGGAGTACGGTATGAGTTCAGCGTTTTATTACCTTTTTGCCGCGCTGGTATTCCTCATCCCGGTGTCGCTTGTAGCCGCAGAGCTTGCGGCGATGTTTCCTTACCAGCAGGGTGGAATGTTCCGCTGGATTGGTGAGGCATTCGGCACCAAAGCGGGATTTCTCGGCATATTCCTCCAGTGGGTTGAAAGCACTATATGGTTTCCGACTGTGCTTACTTTCGGAGCGGTGAGCCTCGCTTTCGTGGGCATGGACCATGTAATGGATTCTCATCTCGCAGCAAACCGCTATTATACTATCGCTGTTGTCCTTGCAATCTACTGGCTTGCTACATTGATTTCCATGAAGGGTCTCGGCTGGGTAGGCAAAGTCTCTAAAATCGGCGGTATGGTGGGAACAATCATTCCTGCAGGCGTGCTGGTGATTTTCGGCATTATCTTCCTGTGCATGGGCGGAAAATCATGCATGGATTTCCACGGCAGTTTCTTCCCCGATCTTACCAATTTCGATAATGTGGTGCTTGCGGCATCTATCTTCCTGTTCTATGCAGGCATGGAAATGAGCGGCGTGCATGTACGCGAAATTTCACGTCCGGCAGTAAACTACCCGAAGGCTGTGTTTGGCGGCGCGCTTGCAACAGTATTGATTTTCGTGCTTGGAACATACGCCCTCGGCATTATCATCCCTAAGAGCGATATCAACCTTGTGCAGAGCCTTCTCGTTGGTTTTGACAACTACTGCAAGGTATTCCATATCGAGTGGCTTACTCCCGTAATCGCCATAGCTCTTGCCTTCGGTGTGCTCGCTGGTGTGCTCACATGGGTTGCAGGTCCTTCGAAAGGTGTGTTCGCTGTAGGTAAGGCAGGTTATCTTCCTCCTTTCTTCCAGAAGACAAACAAGAACGGCGTGCAGAAAAACATCCTCCTTATACAGGGTGCCGCAGTGACACTGCTTTCACTCCTCTTTGTGGTGATGCCTACCGTGCAGAGTTTCTACCAGATTCTGTCACAGCTCACCGTGCTCCTTTACCTTATCGCTTACCTGCTCATGTTCGCATCTGCACTTTATCTGCGCTACTCGATGAAGAATGCGAAACGTCCGTTCCGTATCGGTAGCAAAGGCAACTGGCTTATGTGGATTGTAGGCGGTGTCGGTTTCCTCGGTTCACTCCTTGCATTTGTCCTCAGCTTCTTCCCGCCGAGCCAGATTAACGTAGGAGGCAACACAATATGGTACTCGGTACTGTTTGGCGGTGTGGCACTGTTTGTGATACTTCCCTTCATCATCTACGCTTGCCGCAAGCCGTCATGGGTCAATCCTTCAAGCAATTTCGTTCCTTTCCACTGGCAGAAAGACCCCGAAAGCCAGAAACTGCTTGCAGAAGCTGAAGCCCAGTACGAAGCACAGCAGAAGGCCGACGGCACTAACAGCTGATTCCCTGAACTCATAGAATAACAAGAGAGGCGGCATATAAACACGTGCCGCCTCTCTTGTTATTTAAACAAATAAGTCTATTTGTAGGCTCGTGGAAGTTAGTTTTTGGAGTAGAGGGAGAATTCGCAGCCGAATTCTTCAACGAGCTTGTTGTCAAGCTCATCGGCTTTCTCGGCAAGCCCTACGATATTGCCCATAATCCTTTCGCTCGATTCGTTCGTGAGGTCAGCGAGGTGGATGCGGTAACACAGGTATATCTGACGTCCTTCTATTCCCATTTTGTACGGGTAGAAGTCAGTGTCCAGCATGAAGTCAAGTACCTTTTCAACATTTTTCTTGGGGAGCAGGTTGATAGGGGATACCGCAAAGAGATAGTTTCGGTCGTAGACAAACAGGCGTATCTCGGAGCTACCACGGTGGAAGACCCATGAATTGTGTCCGCTACGTGCCAGCACGGGATTTATGCCAATACGCGCTATCGCGGTTTCGCAGAATTGTCCCAGAGGTGACATTTCGTGTGTCGCCAATACTCTTTCGTCAATCCGGGCTCCGCATGAGGGGCAATATTCTTCGTCTGTGCTGATGAGCTCGTCGCAACTGTCACATTGCACATGAAATTCGCTGCGGTCAAGGTCTTCTATAGCATCAAGCAGTTGCTTTAGGGCTTCTATGCGCACACCGAATCCCATGTTATCTGCCGATGATGATGCGAATTTGCTTACAGTCACGCCGATGACCTCGCCTTTGTCATTGACAATCGGGCCTCCGGAGTTGCCGGGGTTAACTGGTGCGTCGACCTGTATGTAGTATTTGCCGTCCATGAGCTGGCGCGGCGATGAAAGGGAGCCTTCGGTTATGGTGAAGGGCATTCCGAAAGGATAGCCTGCGACACGGACTTTTGAACCGATGACCGGGTCTCCTTCTCCGGAAAGAGGAAAGTCGGGGAGATGGTTGAAATCGCCGTCGGTTGCGAGCAGCGCAAGGTCCAGCTCCGGATTGACCACAACAACCCGTGCTTCATACGGGTTTCGGTCGTTATCATGGATTGCTACGGTGCGGTAGCCTTCAACAACATGATAGTTTGTGACGAATATGTCGTGCGGCTTGAGGTAGAAGCAGCTTCCTGAGCCGTCGGCATGAGTTACCTTGTATATGAGTTTATTTATTTCTGGATTCATAACAGTCAGTGATAATTGTTGAAATGTTTTGGAGAAAATGTCAGGCGCCGGTTCAGGAACCGAGTGAATTAATCATGTGCATCTGCAGTTCGGTGGCAAGGCGCAAATATTCGTTCATGTTACCAGCTTTCAACGCCTCATCCATCAGGCGCTGCATCTCTACTATTTTTTCGCCGCTCATAGCCTCCGCCAGCTTTTGATGCGCCGCCATTATATTGGCATGGGCTTCCGCCAAGCCTTCGTCGTCATCATCATCTTCTTCCTCTTCATCCTCCTCGTCGTCTTCATCTTCGTCATCTACCGGAGGCTCAATGTCGCCATCCATCAGTTTATCAAGTGAATTTAGCAGGATTTCGGCGGCTTCTTTGAGCGGAAGTCCGGCACTGTCACGCAACGCCGTGATAATGTGGTATTCCATCAACAGGGAGATATTGTTTTCTATCAGCAGGCGATAGTACGAGAAGAAAACGCGCACAACAATCTGATCATAGTCCCTTTTCTGCATAGCCTCCTTCGCCGCTTCGTGAAGATCTTCAAAATCCTCCTGCACGCTTTGGAGTGATGCGTAAGATTTAACGGACACCATCATTTCCACAGTATAGAGGTCTTTGCTCAACTCATCTTTCGACATCGACATCAATTTGTTCAGGAAATTAGTGGCGCGTGAAACGAGCTCTTCAATGGGGCGCTCATCATAGATGGATGCAAGCGCTTTTTCTATTTCATTGATAAGCTGTCCTTGCGGATTAGCAAAGAACATGAACTGGTATATGGTTCCGCAAGCTATGGTCCATGCATATATGTATCGGCGCTGTGAGCAATATTCAGCAGCTGCATTTAGTGCAAGTTGTCCGACTGCCTGCAAAGCATCATAGGCTGCGTCAACCTGCTCCCGGGTATATGGTACAACCTTTGGGGTATAGCAGCGGGTTGCATTGAAGCGGGTGCATAGCTCATCGTCATATTTGTCGCCGAAAGCGCAGATATTGTGCAAGACTGAATGTATTTTGTGGGGATGGGTATCAGTGACAGGGCATGAATATTCCATTTTGAGCACATCTCCGCTCTTCACAAAACGCGCAATCATGAGATTTTCAATGTTCATCTCAGCAATCTGCCTGAGCATTGCCACGCGTCCTTTCTCCGGCAAGCGGAGGAAGTCGGCAGAGATATTGAGAGTTTCGGAATTAATGTCAATGTTTACGACAATAGAGCCGTGGGGAATAGTGAAAGAGGTGCCGTCGGAATTTCCGTAACGTTCACGGAAATCACAGTCGAGGGCATCAATCAGCAACTGGAGGGATTTGACATAGTCGTGGCTTTCAAAAGCCTCCACAGCTTGCTCCATAAGTTCACCGTCGGTATATACGAGCTGTGATTCCGTAACCGGAGGGATGTATGGGAATGACTGTTTCATTGTAATTGTATTATGCGGTTTTTGAATGTTGGAAGTAATCTATATTTGCAGTGTGCCTATTGATTCCGGTGCCATGGATATGAATTCCAGCCGGTGACAGGCTCTTTCGCAAAGTTAGCGATATTAGGCTAACCGTGCAAGGGGTTGATTGCAGCAGGATTATTTTTGATAAGGGTGCAAAAAAACTGCGGAAGTATAAGCTCCGTAGTTCTCCAATCCTATTTTTTTGGTAGGGTATTCTCTTCGGGGTCGTTGAGAGGCGGATTGTTCTTCATGTATTCTTCATATAAAGTAAGAATGGTAGAAGGATTGTCTTTAAGCTCTTTTCGGTGTGCATTTGCATCTTTGCCTTTATTATAATAGTCTTCAAGATATTTTTTGAATTCGGGATCTATCTTTTTGAGATAATTGAACAGGTATGCAGATGAATTGAGCCCATTTACAAACAGGGCGTATGCCGCTTTGGCTCCTTTGAATTTGACACCGATAACAGGCACAAGACGGCGTGTGCTGTATTGCCCTCCTGTGCTGTCCCATAACTGCCACCAGAGGATTGAGCCGGAATCTCTTTGGTCCAGCACGTCAACAAATCCCCTCACGCTATGGTTAGGTTTGAAAGGGACAGGTGAATTGATATTTTCGGATATTACAAGTGCTCCTTCCGGATAGCCTTCAGTTGGTTCAAGAAAACGGTATTCTTTTATTTCGGATGCGCTGTAGCGTTTTGTCTCACCACCTTTCGGTTGCTCTCCGACAGTTATATACTGGATGATGGATCCGGATTTTGAGAACATATTCTTCAATCTGGTTTTTAGATTGAAATGCAGGTAGCCTGTTATTGTATCGCCGGAGAATAGCACAGCCTGAATGTGCCTGCTTTTAGGATCGTCTTTTGCAGATACGGTAACAACAGCAGCCAGTGAAATAACAGCAAAAAGTAATCTTCGTAATGACATAGGGGATAATGATTTATATAGCAGGTGAATATAGGCTTAGCATTCTCAATGTTTTTTCACGCAGGAAGGATGATTGCAAAATCATTTTCACCAACACCGGGTCATCGGCTACAAGTGCTGCGAGTCGCTCCCTGAACTTATTATTGGCTAATTTGAATGTCTTGGTAAACCGGTGGAATGTGTTTCCTTTCTTTACAAGAATGACTGATTTGTTTTTTGCCCACATTCCTCCGTTTCCTCCTATATAGTATCCTTTCGGGCTGTAATTGTAAATACTGATATGAGCACCACGGTCAAGGAGCCAGCACCACCCGTATGGATGAATATATTCCAGCGCATGCGTGAGTGAGGGTGCGGTCCTATTCCACAACACGAGCGAATCAATAATCTGCGGCTCTATCTTCTCCTTGATTTTCTGACGCGCGGTGTACGGATTGGAAACAAGCCGGACGGGTTTGTTTTTCTGCGGCATTTCCACGCCGAGAGTGTCGGTAGCGCTGATGACGGAATCTGCCGGGAAGTATATGATTCCATTCAGGATATTTCTCTGCGCAGCAGCATTAAATGAGAGCAGAATGCATAGAGTGACAAGATGCAGCAATTTCATATCGGATTATCTTTTTCGCAAAGATAGCATCCGGTTTTGTGAAATGACGGGACAAATGTCCCACTGTCATAAATTGTCGCGTATTCGCTGGAATTGCCGCCGGGAGATATTGAGATAAGAGGCAAGCTCTTTGTGAGGAATAAGGTCGATATCCATTTGAGTACGGTTTCGCAATTCGGTATATCTCTCCGCGGGAGTCATCCGATATGAATCGAGATATCTGCGGTAAGCTTCCTGCAGAAGCACCCGGCATGAGCGGTTGACAAAATCCGGGTCGTGTTCCGCAAAATACAGTTTCGCATCGGATATCGGAACCTGAAGCACCCGGGTATCGCACCCGGCTATAACTGTTGTTTTTGCCGGATTGTTAAACAGAAATGACTGAATGAAATCTGAAGCCACTTCGCCTGCAAAGGTGAACCCGGTGACACATTCTTCGCCTCTGGTGTTTACAGCTACATATTTGAAGTATCCGGATTGGATTATGCCGATATGCCGGCATATATCTCCTTCTGCAACCAGGACAGTACCTTTAGGATAGGTTACAGGATGTCCGAACTTAGTGCAGCATGTGTGCAGCGAGTCCAGCTCCAGATGGTGCATGAAGGTGTTGAAGCGCGCCATGTTCAGGGGAAAAGGAAAAAAGTGCGAGGCAAACCAGCCTCGCACTTTTCATGCTATGTGTCAGTAAATTATTTAGCGGCTTTTTTAGCGGCAGGTTTTTTTGCAGCAGCCTTTTTAGCCGGTGCTTTCTTTTCCGTAGCTTCGGGTGCAGCAGCTTTTTCACGTAGAGCGTGCTCTTCGTTGTAGTGCTCAAGGTTCTTGCGCATCGATGAAACCTCCTTGTTGAGGGTCTCGATTTCGCTTGCCTGGTTGCGTATAGTGGTGAGCAGGGAGTTGAGCTCTTCGTTTTCGATAGAGAGGGGATACTGCTCTTCAACGCGTACAATGAAGTCGGCGAGGACATTCATGTAGTTTGTGAACGCCTGGAAGGGAGTTTCATACGGGCTGAAGTGAGAGTGAACCGCTCCGTCTGCCATGTGCTTGGTAGACATATAGTAGAAGTGGTCGGAAGCCTGGAGGTAATCCCAGTCCTGCTTCAAGCGGCGGTCATCGCAAAGGCGCACGCGTTCCGCAACAGAGTATAGCTTGTTGAAAGCCTCGTTTTGGAGCTTGTTTCCGAGCCATGCAGATGTGTCTCTCGCCTCGTCAGCCCAAGAAATGGGGTGAAGGATAGATAGTTCTCCAACGGGTTTGAGCTTGCTGACAGCTTCGCTGGGTGTCCAGAAATCAATGCCGCGCTCTTTCGCGAATCTGGGGAGTGCTTCGAGGAACTGGAAGATACCGGTGTCGCGGCTCTGCATCTCGCCGAAGGTCTCAAGGTTCATAAAGAGGTTGACAATCTGCTCGTCCGCAGGAGTATTTGCAATCCAGTCGATATATTTGTCGGCGGTGAGGGGATATGCATCCCACTCGGGGTTGCTGAAACGGAAAGAGATATCATCGCTGAGCTTAGAGTTCTTAAGGAGAAGTTTCAGCTTGGGCGCGCTTGCAGCAGAGTAAACGTAGTTGGGAGATTTCCAACCGAGGATGTGCTTGGCTCCTTCGGTGATAACACCCTTGTAGCCCATTTCAAGAATCTGGGGCGCAAGTTCGTCACAATAGATAAGCTCGGTGTTACGGAACACTTTGGGGCGAACTCCGAACAGCTCGAAAATCTTGTCGTCGTGAGCCTTTACCTGTGCAGCAAATTCCTCGGGGTCAGCGAGTGAAGCAAGTGAGTGAGCGTATGTTTCAGCGAGGAACTCCACTTTGCCGGTGTCGGCGAGTTTCTTGAGGAGGTCGATAAATTCGGGAACATACTGCTCGCACTGCTCAAGCGCAATGCCGGTGATAGAGAGCGCGCAACGGAATGCTCCGTGACTCTCCTCAATCATTTTGAGGAGGCTCTCCGCAGCGGGAATGTAGCTGTGGTGAGCTATGCGGGTGAGAATATCGTCATTGGCGAAATCGTCATAGTAGTAGTGGTCGTTGCCAATGTCGAAGAAACGGTATCTTTTAAGCCTGAACGGCTGATGAATCTGGAAATAAAAACAAATAGCTTTCATGATGTCAATCGTATGTGATTTGAATGTTTGACTTCGTTTTTTTGTTAGTTTAAGGTTAATGATTATTTACCGAGCACCTTATTATATATGTCAATGACTTTTGCGCCCGCTTTGTCCCATGTGATACGGTTCACTTCGTCGAGACCGTCCTCTCTGAGCTGTTTGTACATCGCGGGGTAGGTGATAATCGAGTTGATGGCGTCTGCCATAGCATCGATGTCCCAATAGTCAGTCTTGATTACATTGTCAAGGATTTCGGCGCAGCCGCTCTGCTTGGAAATGATTGAAGGAACGCCAATCTGCATAGCTTCAAGGGGCGAGATGCCGAAAGGCTCGTTTACAGACGGCATTACATACACGTCACTTGCCTTAAGCATTTCGTAAACCTG
>CAMWQE010000081.1 GCA_947176335.1 uncultured Porphyromonadaceae bacterium
TTATGATTATTAGTAATATCATTGATGTTTTTATAGAAGACTGTATTAATAATGGCAAAATAATTAATAGTAAGAATCATTTTCAAATATTTTTTCATCCCGCACCAAATATTAGGGAAATAGCGACATTAACAAATGGGTTGAATATAGATTTGGCTCGGGAAGAAATGGCTAATAAGAAGGTAAAGCTAAAGTCAATGAAAGAAACATTTACTAAGAATATCTCGCAGATATATCAAAGTACATTGACAGCTAAAAAATGGATAGGTAGTGATATATGGGGCTTTATTAGTGACAAGAAAGTTGATGCACAATGTATTCGTGACGGTTATAGAAATATTTTGGTTATTCTTACAGATGGGTACTTATATTATGGACCTAATAAGGTGAAGGAGGGAAACTCTTATTCCTACATATTGCCTCAAACATTGAAAGATGCTGGCTCATCTTTAATAGTTAAAAGAAACGATTTGAAGGATTTGGAAGTTCTTATGCTTGAAGTAAATCCATATACACCTCTTGAACGTGACCGTTTGATAGATGTATTAGAACAATGGTTTACTGAAATGGAGGTTTCAAAATTCGTTGTAGCAGATACTGATATGCCTGTAAACACAACAAATATAATTAATAATTTTATTACCTCAAAATGAAAAATTTTATCCAAAAAATTAGTAATATTTCATTATTAGAAACAGCTACGCTGCTAACCAGTGTCCTATTACTGCTTTGCCTAATGCCGATGCCTTTTGGTTATTATTCTTTAGTTCGATTGGTTGTGGCTGTAGTTTGTGGATGTTGGTGTTATCAATTTTATGCATCAAAACAATTACCTCTATTAGTGTTAAGTTTATTTGTCTTAATATTATTTCAACCTGTCTTAAAAATCACAATGGATAGGTTGACATGGAATACTGTAGATGTAATAGTCGCTGTTTCTTTTCTATTGCTTGTCTGTTATAAGTTGAAAATAAAATAAATTCTTTTATGGAAAGAAATGATAATCAAGAATCAATATTTAAAGGGATATTGAGTATTTTATTCGTGATGTATTGTATTTCTACTCAAATTATGGCTTTCTATTTTTGGTGGAACTTGATGAAGGCTGATTCATTTGTTAAAGCTTTTTTTGTTGATCCATTTATAGCTGAATTTAAAGGAATTCTTTGGCCCTTCTTTATTTAACACCCCAAAAATTGACAAGCAAATGAGGCTGTGCCCGAAGTGCAGCCTATTTTTTTGATAAATGGAGGTGACAGGAGGAGAGTATAAGTAGTTAATATTTAGGGAAAAGCATTTTTGAACTGTTTTTGAACCGGTTTAATTGATGCTTTACTCCTTTTTACCCAATTTTGCATCTGCAATGGTGTTCGAACATTATATATGCATTGCTGAAGTTGTATTTATAAAAAAATTAGAAATGAGTAAATTAGTCGTAAAAGCTGTGATGGTTGTAATCGGAATGTTTTTTCCGATAGTGTGCGATGCCCAAAGCAAGCCCGTGTGTGAGAATCCGGATACTCCGGTGAAATTGGATTTCGCAAGTTTTCAAAAGAATATTATGCTGCCTGAAATCAAGTATCCGGAAGATGCTTATAATGCAAAAGCAGAGGGCATGGTAAGGATTCGATGCACGGTAGAGCCGGATGGGAGCGTGTCAGAATATAAGGTGCTGACTCCTGAAATTCATAAATCGCTCAATGATGAGGGATTGAGGCTAACTAAGCTCGTGGGCGGCTTTATTCCTGCGAAAAAAGATGGAAAGAATGTGCGTGCCTACTATATACTGCCTTACCGGTTCAAGTATAAGGCAAGGAAATAAATAAAATGCCAGTATACAGGAACATATTATTCCTCCTATATGCATTATTGCTTACCGGATGTGTGAGCAAAGGGCATGATGTGCGTCTCCGGCAGATAGCAGCCATTGTGTCAGACAAACCGCAGGAAGCACTGATGGTGCTTGACAGCATCGATGCCAAAACGCTTGATATTCCTGACCGGCATTATAGGGATTTCCTAAGGCTTAAAGCTATGGAGGAAGCAAATGTGGTAATACAATCAGATAGCCTGTATATATTGTTGCATGGTTATTATTCTGAGAATGAGAAAGAGTTGTATCCGGAAGTATTGTACTATGGCGGCATAGTGTATAAGGACTTGGGTGATTATCCCAATGCTTTAAAATACTTCCAGGATGCACTCGACTTGCTACCCGACAATACCGATAATACGATTTTGCGCAATAAGGTGCTTACACATACCGGGCAGCTGCTAAACAGCCTGAAAGTGTACCATGACGCGATTCCTTATTTAAGCGATGCACTCGAATCGGCTATAGTGACAGGTGACTCGGCCAGCCTTTCCCATGAATACCAATTGTTGGGTACGGCATATATGCATCTCGAAGATTACGGTAAAGCAAATTCTTTTCTCGCAGAGGCATACAATTATGCTAAAAAACTGTGTGATGCCGATGCCGCGTATATTCAAGGATATATGGCGGCATCGCATTACCATGAAGGGAAAATAGATTCGGCTCTTATTCTGATACAAGGTGTGCTCCAACACATAAATGAATCAGACAAAGACCTGTTTAAAGCATACGCGGCTGACATATATTATGCGGCTGGAGTTTACGACTCGGCATACATATTTGCCTCGGATATAATCCATAGCTCAAATCCGAGTTTCAGAATTGTGGGCTATAGACGCATCCTCAGTCCGGAATTACGCACTTACCTGCATCCGGATACCATAACTCAATATTTTGACAACTATCTGGAATCGTTGGAGGCGAATAACCGCCGATATGATACAGATGCTATAGTTGACCAAAATTCCAAATACAACTATTCTTTATATAAAAAACGGAATGTTGCATTGCTGAAATCGCAGCGTAACTTTATATTTTTATTGTCCGGCACAATATTAATAGTCCTTCTTCTGGTTGGATTGATTATCCGGTACCGCCTAACAATAGTACAACGTCAGGCTAATCTCCAAAATGCATTAGATACGATTTCTGACTTAAACAGACGGTTGACCGCATACGAAAATATAAATACCGTTGAAACGCATACAGATACGGTCAAGGAACTCCATACTCAAATCAATTATGAAATATCCCGGTTAAAGCAACTTGCTCAGGAGTCTGAAATACATCCGGATAATGCTGCCAATACAGAAGGTTACCGTATAATAACGGAAGCATTAAGGGATGGCAAGGTAATTTCAGAGACTTCACCGGCATGGCAATATATAATAGCCTCGGTTAAAGAAGTTTCACCGGATTTTGAAAATACGCTCAGAAGGCTATCGGGAAACAGGCTTAATGAACAGGATTACCAGCTTGCGGCATTGATACGTCTCGGTTTCAGGTCCTCACAGATAGCACAGATTGTCGGAAGAGTGAAAGGTGCGGTCACCTACCGGCGTAAGAGGCTTTGCTTCAAACTTTTCTCGGATGCTGTAAGCCCTGAGGATTTAGACAAGGTGCTACGCCTGATTTAAACGGATTCTTACACATCGCACCAGTTCAAATATGACCAGCTTGAATTGGAGTAAAATAAGGTAAGCAAAGGAATACAAGTAATTATCCACCATGTTAATTTCACGATTACCGTTGTAAATCAGGGGAGTTCGGTATAGAAATCAACAATATTTTCAACAGGCGCTTTTTTACCCGCGTTACTTACAATGGGGTGACGCAGTACCAGAGTATTTATCACCTCAGAGGAAGGTCGTTTGTAGTGAGTTGGCGTTTCAGGATACTATAACGGGAGCGTCCGGTCAGGCAAGTCGGAGACTTTGTAGCAGAAATATGTTCCGGGGGTAATGTTATCATCATCATAGTAGAAGAGCCCGATTTTATTAAATCTGAACTTTCGCTTATAATCTATATGTTTAATAGAATTATATGCAGTTTTATATGATTCAAATGAAGCCCCTCCAATTGCAAATGTCATGTGGAAAATATAATCGTCGTCATGTTCAGCAGGGCATGGTCCGAATATCTGATGCAAAGAATCATTTAAATATTTCTGCACATCTTTAAGCTGTTGAGTTTCTTTGACCCTCAGGCTTAAGCACCCTGATTTGATGCCTCCAAGCACATCTGAGGGGAACAGGTCAATGTCCACAAATTCAATATCGAATGGATTCAAATCTTGGATGAAGTTGTCAAAAAAGATTTCCATTTCCTTCAAACTTGGAATGACAAACGGCTGCTTCAGGGAAACGTGTTGAGGCAGCCTTGCCATTTCAAATCCTATTTTCCCATATTTATGTGCTTCCAACATCAATTTCCTGCCAAAATTTTCAGCGTCGTTGTCAGCTATTAAAACTATTGTTGCTTTCATTTTATTGGTTTCGCTTAATGCAAAGTTAACTAATTTTCGCTAACTTTGAGCGTTCATCCGAAGCGTATGAGTGTAAACAAAGTCATTTTAGTTGGAAATGTCGGGCGTGAGCCTGTTGTCCGTTATGTCGAGACGCGGGCGGTTGCGGAAATATCTCTTGCCACCACTGAGCGGGGATATACCACATCGTCAGGCACTAAGGTCGAGGACCGCACTGAGTGGCACCGGCTGATAATGTGGGACGCAGCTGCTGAAACAGCCGAGAAGTATATCACCAAAGGGACAAAGCTCTATGTGGAGGGTAAACTGAGGACACGCAACTGGACGGACCGGACAGGGATAAGCCACCGCGTCACTGAGGTTTATGTGGATTCTTTCGATATACTTTCACGCCCTACAGGCACCAATCAGTAAAACAAATCAACCAATCATTATATCTTATGTCAAAAAACAACACGAGTCTCGCTCAGGAGAATGAGGAGATTTACATGAATGCAGACCCGGTGCAATTGCCGGAAAACGCATTCCGTGAGCTTGGTGCGGACGAGCACTACCGTCCCATCATGCATCCGGCACGCGATTATGCGGAAGTGACACCTTATTCTGTAATCACCGGTCTTATCCTTGCGGTGATATTCAGTGCAGCCGCCGCTTACCTCGGGCTACGCGTAGGCCAGGTATTTGAAGCGGCGATTCCTATCGCCATCATTGCCGTCGGTCTTTCCGGTGCGTTGAAAAAGAAGGACCCGCTTGGTCAGAATGTGATTATCCAGTCAATCGGCGCGTGCTCCGGTGTAATTGTCGCCGGCGCAATCTTCACATTGCCGGCGCTGTTTATCCTCCAGGCTACGTACAGCGACATCACTGTCGATTTCCTTGAGATATTCCTCAGCTCGCTGTTTGGCGGCGTGCTCGGCATTTTGTTTTTCATTCCTTTCCGCAAATATTTTGTCAAGGATATGCATGGACGCTATCCTTTCCCTGAAGCCACCGCTACCACCCAGGTGCTTGTAAGCGCACAGACCAAGGGCGCAGATGAGGGTGGCCAGGCAAAAATACTTGTTGTCGCCTCGCTTATCGGCGGTATCTATGACTACGTTGTAGCAACATTCGGTGTGTGGGCGGAAACAGTGACTTCCGCTGTGACCGGCTGGGGTGCCGCTCTTGCTGAAAAGACAAAAGTTGTGTTCAGCTGCAATACCGGCGCAGCCCTTCTGGGTCTTGGCTACATTGTAGGTCTTAAATACGCATTCGTTATTTTTGCAGGTTCCGCTTTTGTATGGTGGGTTATTATTCCGCTTATCGGCACATACGGTGCCGCAGATATCGCCTCGCTCAGCCCTGATGCTCTTTTCTCGAATTATGCAAGGCTTATCGGTATCGGCGGAATCGCAATGGCAGGCATCATCGGCATTGTGAAGTCATGGGGCATCATCATGCAGGCGGCAGGTCTGGCGGCACGTGAGATAAAGGGCTCTTCTCAGGGAAGCACTTCCACAATCCGTTGGCAGCGCGATATTTCCATGAAGCATATTGTATTCTTCATGGCAATAGCCCTTGTCGCAGTGCTCATTTTCTTCTGGGCAGGCGTTCTCCACAATTTCTGGCAGGCACTTGTTGCATGGATTGTTGTTACCGCAATCTCTTTCCTCTTCACCACAGTTGCGGCTAATGCAATTGCAATTGTAGGTTCCAACCCAGTGAGCGGCATGACATTGATGACACTCATCATTGCAAGTGCCATTTTCGTGGCAATCGGCATAAGCGGTACTTCCGGCATTGTAGCTTCAATGGTTATCGGCGGAGTGGTTTGTACCGCACTTTCAATGGCAGGCGGTTTTGTAACCGACCTGAAAATCGGCTATTGGCTTGGTTCGACTCCCCGCAAGCAGGAGAGCTGGAAATTCGTAGGCACTCTCGTGTCCGCAGCAACAGTCGGCGGTGTAATCCTTCTTCTCAACAAGGTATATGGCTTTACAGGCCCGGATGCTCTTGTTGCTCCGCAGGCAAACGCAATGGCTAAGGTAATCGAGCCTATCATGATGGGTGGAGATACTCCGTGGATTCTTTATATGACAGGTGCTGTGCTCGCCTTGCTCCTTAACTGGCTCGGTGTGCCCGCGCTTGCTTTTTGCCTCGGAATGTTTATACCGATGCAACTCAACACCCCGATGCTTGTTGGCGGCGCAATCGCATGGTATGTATCAACCCGCTCCAAGGACAGCGCAGTCAATGACGCGCGCCGTGACCGCGGTACTCTCATCGCTTCCGGTCTTATTGCCGGCGGCGCACTGTTCGGCGTATTCGCAGCACTCACACGTTTTGCAGGATTTGAGTACCAGAGCACGATGGATGTCATCACCAACCAGTGGCTTGGTGTGATTGCATACGCAGCTATCATAGTCTACCTCGCTATCCAGAGCCTTAATGCACGCAAAGGCTGAGGATAAACCATTAAAATTATCGCGCAGTCAGATTTGCCGCGCGATACTCGCATTGTCAGTACCGGCTATAGTGACTAATGTCACTGTGCCGGTACTTGGCATTACAGACGTGGCTATTGCCGGGCATCTGGGCAGCACTGTTTTCATAGCGGCGATTGCAGTCGGCACAAATATGTTCAATCTGCTCTACTGGCTCTTCAATTTCCTGAGGATGGGTTCAAGCGGACTTACCGCGCAGGCATTCGGGGCAGGGGACAAGGATGCGTCATCACTTGTGCTGAGCCGGGCGCTGATGATAGCGATTGCCGCCGGATTGCTCATGATTCTATTCCGCAGTCCTATATGTGCACTCCTGCTTGACTCGATGGATGTTAGAGGGACTACAAGAGCGGTCGCCGAGAGCTATTTCATGATAAGGATTTGGGCTGCTCCGGCTACACTGGGCATTTTTGCATTTACCGGATGGTTTGTTGGGATGCAAAATTCGGGGGTGACTATGTGGGTTTCGCTTCTTGTCGATGTGCTGAACATCGCCGGGAGCCTCGCTTTTGTATTTTTAGCAGGATTGGATATTGACGGTCTCGCATTCGGCACTGTAATAGCGCAATGGGGCGGTTTTGTAGCCGCGGCTGCAGTGTGCTTCTTCAAATATAAGATACGCCCTCCAAGAATCAGCGAAGTGCTCAGGTGGAGCGAGCTTAAACGTTTCTTCTCGATAAATGTGGATATATTCCTGCGTACGCTTTGCCTTATCACGGTGACTTTGTGGTTTACCCGCATAGGTGCTTCGCAAGGTGATACGATGCTTGCTGTAAATGCCCTGATTATGCAGCTCTTCACGATTTTCTCTTTCTTCATGGATGGATTCGCATTTGCCGGCGAGGGTTTGAGCGGCAGATTCAAGGGCGCTTGCGACAAAGATAATTTTCACCGGACAATCAAATTCCTGCTGCTATTTGGAATTGTGATTGCGGGGATATTTACAGTTCTATATGCCGTGTGCGGCGATATTTTTATCGGGCTGCTGACAGATGACACTTCGGTAGCAGTTGCCGCGCATGATTATATTTTCTGGGCGGCTACAATACCATTTGCCGGATTCCTTGCATTTACATGGGACGGTATTTTTATCGGCACGACAGAAACGCGGTCGATGCTCGCTTCCATGGCAGCCGCAACCGCTATTTTTTTCGGGGTGTTTTATTTCTCATTCAGATATATGGGCAACCACGGGCTATGGCTTGGCTTTATCACCTACCTTATTGTGCGCGGCATAACCTTGTGGGTTATTTCGCGGCGGTTCAGCCGGGATGATTATTTCTGCTCGGCGAGATAGGCCTCACAAGCCTCGGCAAGCTCATCATACCACTCCTGACCGAACCTCTCGATAAGCGGTTCTTTCATAAACTGATATAACCTGATGCGCAGCTCTTTGCCGTTTTGCTCGGCACTGCGGCAAATTTTCCAGCGATGATAGTTTACAGCCGTAAAAGCAGGATACTCAGTGAGCCGTAAAGGGTAGAGGTAGCATGAAATAGGCTTACGGAAATCACAGCGCCCCTCGCGGTACGCCCTCTCTATGGCGCACAGGCATTTTCCACCTGCCGCATAGCAGGTGAATACACAGTTCTTGCCGTCAATTATCGAAGTGACAAGGTCACCCTCCTCATCGGTATATCCCACTCCGTCCTCTTCAATTACCTTTACAGCCGCGGGGAGCAGTTCCGGTTTTAGAGCCGGCACAATCTCCTCAAGCTTTTTGAACTCAGCTTCGGTAATCGGCGCTCCCGCATCACCCTCGATGCAGCATTGCCCGAGGCATTTGTCAAGGTCGCAGCAAAAGAACCTTTCAGCAAGGTCAAGGCTGACAAGCGTATTTCCTATCTGTAGCATAATTTCTTCTTCGGTCATTTTATTTATGTAATGCAGTTGCAGTCACCGCAGCGAGCCGGTCATACCTTTCACCCGGATTGCGGTAGTACACATATATAATATATCTGTTGGAGGTATCGCAGTAATTTCCCTCCGTAAAATCGGTGCTTATTACGGTTGAATCCGGAGATAGGGTAACATACCTATAGTCATACGCGCCTTGCTTGAGCAAAAGGCTTTTCCGGTAACAACCAATCTCCGGGTCATACTCCATGCGGGTAGAGGAGTCGAGTGCGTGTGAAGTCAGCTCACCGTCGATATGGACTTCGGTTCCGGGTAATTCCGGGCTTTCAAAAGTAAAATTAGTAAGGATGTATTCCGCCTCAGTGTCACTGTTGTCTGAATTATATTCCCTGACAGTGAATGCTCCATGCCGGGGACGGTCATAAACATAGCCGTTGGAATAGCGTGGAGTGTCAA
>CAMWQE010000082.1 GCA_947176335.1 uncultured Porphyromonadaceae bacterium
CCCCGACCCTGGCTTTTTCCGCCGCCTGACGTGGGGCCAGCTTCCCTTCATCAAGTATTCGGGAGCAGTCCTCGACCACGACTATGGCATCATCCACGACTATGGCGATGGCAAGCACAAGTCCAAAGAGGGTGAGGGTATTGAGTGAGAATCCCATGAACTTCATCACCGCGAATGTGGCTATCAGCGACACCGGGATTGTGAGCATAGGTATGATTACGGCGCGCCAGTTCTGGAGGAAGAGGAGGATAACGAGCATCACAAGGATTGATGTCTCGACAAATGTAACCAGAAGTTCCTCGATGGAAGCATCCACAAAGTCGGAGGTGTTCAGCACAATGCGGTAATGCACGCCATCCGGCATATATTCCTGTAGGTGGTCAAGCTCGGCGATAACTTTCTTTGAAACTTCAAGCGCGTTTGCTCCCGGCAGCTGGTATATTCCCATAAGAGCCGCTTCTCCGGAATTGACACGTGAAATCATCGCATAATCTTCGCTGCCGAGGTCAACCGTAGCAACATCCTTGAGACGCAGCATACTGCCGTCCTCATTGGCGCGAAGCACGATATTGGCGAATTCTTCAGGTGACTGCAAGCGACCTTTGCTTGTGAGGGTGTACTGAAACTGGTTGTCCGCAGTAGTCGGAGCGGCTCCGACAGAGCCGGCGGATACCTCCATGTTCTGCGACTCAATCATCGCCATCACGTCAGAGGGGGTAAGGTTGCGCACCTGCATTTTCTGCGGGTCAAGCCAAATGCGCATGCTGTACTCTCCCGCGCCGAACGCTCCAACACCTCCCACTCCGTCAATGCGTGAAATAGCATCGACAAGGTGCAGCTTCGCATAGTTGGTGAGATAGAGGGCGTCATACCGCTCCGGGTCATCGGTTTCAAGAGCCACAAACAGAATTATGTTGCTGCTCTGCGACATCACGCTTACTCCCTGCTGCTTTACCGCAGCCGGGAGGGATGCTTCCGCCATTGAAATGCGGTTCTGGATTTTTACAGCCGCCATGTCGACATCAGTACCGTTCTCAAAGGTAACGGTAAGGCTGTAGCTGCCGTCACTGCCGGAATTGGAGCTCATGTACATCATGCCCTCCACACCGTTAATCTGTTCTTCAAGAGGCACTCCAACAGTTTCGGCAACAGTCTTGGCATCCGCTCCGGGATAGGTTGCAGAGACCATGACTGTGGGTGGAGTGATGTCCGGATACTGCGCTACCGGAAGCGACTTAACAGTCAGCAGTCCCGCAAGCACCATGATAATCGCTATGACGATAGAAAATATCGGGCGGTCGATAAAGAAACGTGAAAACATAGCCGGGTGGGGTATTTATCGTGTGAGAACAGGATTGACAGTCATGCCGGGTCGCACCTTGAGCATCGCTTTGGTAACATATTTTGTGCCGGGCTTTATGCCGTCGGTGATTATGCGGAGGGTGTCCTGATACAAGTCACCTACTTTTACAGGAGTGTACACAACCTTATTGGAGTCATTGACAGTATATAGGTATTTACCGAGCTGGTCGGTTGACAGCGAGGCATCTTTGACAAGTACTGCCGCCGGGTCGGTTTTCCACGGAAGTTTCACAGATACATACATTCCTGCACGGAGCTCATTGTATGGGTTAGCTACATTCGCTTCTATCTTGATAGTTCCGGTAGAGGGATTTACTTCCGGAGCCATATAGTTCAGATCCGCGGTATAAGAATGTGGTAGTTCCTCACCGAATAGCAGCGGTATCGCCGAGTAGTCAATGCCTTCACGGTTTGATTGGGTCGAATGCATTCTCATGAATGAATCGTCCTCAATGAAAAAAGTCGCATGTACCTCATCATCCGCATATATTGTAGCGAGGTTTACCGGGGCGCCTTCTCCTCCGATATATGCTCCCGGGTCTACATTGCGGGAAGATATATGCCCGGTGACAGGTGCTGTGACAGTGCAATAGCCGAGGTTGGTCGTGGCGGTTCGCAATGCCGCCTCAGCACTTTTGATAGCCGCCTGACTTGATTCCATTGAGTTTTTAGCCTGAGCAACCTCCATTTGCGAAACAGCATCGCTTTCAAGGGCTTTTTTCATAGCCGCATACTGCTTGGTAGCATATTCATTTGCACTTTTTGCGGATGCAAGCTGCGCCTGCGCTTGCTGCACGGCATCGCGGTAAGTGCGGTCCTCAATGGTGAAGAGCACCTGCCCTTTATGCACAAGGTCGCCCCCTTTGAAGTTTGAGCTGAGCAGGGTGCCGTTGACCCTGCCCACAACATTTACAGTGCTGTTTGCATTCAGTGTCCCGGGATAGGTTTTGTATAATGTCAGCGAGTCGGTGACAGCTTCAGCTACTTGTATTTCAGGTGCTTGGGGTGTATGGTCGGCTGGTTTGCGCGTGCATGCGACAGAACCGGCGGCTAATGCGGCAAGCAGGCTAAGGGCGATTTTGTTGTGCATACTGATTATATGTATATGGGAGGTTTAACAGTTAGATATTCAGGTCGGAAATTCCCCCTCCGAGTGCTTTGTAGAGGGTTACGAGGGTCGTGAGCGCATTTCCCCGCGCCGTGATGAGCTGGTTGGCGTAGGTTAGATAGGACATCTGGGCGTTGGCAACATTTGTAAAACTGGAATTGCCGCTCTTGTACAGGTCAACTGCAAGGACGTATGCCGCACGGCTCTGCTGCTCGGTTTCGTTCATGTCGGTGATTGTTTCCAATGAGCGAGCATAGGAATATGTTGCGTTGTCAACTTCTATTGCTGCGTTCTGGATTGTGGAACGGTATTCCTCTATAAGCGCTTCCATCTGCGACTTTGCCTCGGCAACGGCATATTTGCGGTTGAATCCGCTGAAAACCGTCCATGTGAGTGTGGGGGCAATGCTGTAGGCAATGCTTCCGCTCTTGAAAAGATTGCCTGCGTCGTGGCTTTGTGTACCGATACTTCCATTAATCGACAGGGTCGGCAGGAAGTCTTTCTTAGCCACACCGAGTGCTGCGGCAGCTGCTGCGATATTTTGCTCCGATTCCATGATGTCAGGGCGCTGGCGCAATATGTCGGCAGGCACTTCGTTGAGCGGAATAGGCTCGCATTCAGGCAGGGTTGCCATTGAGTCAAGCGATGCCGGGAGGGATTCGGCGGGTATGCCGGCAAGTAGCGCGAGTGAATTGCGCAAGGAGTGGATTTGTGAGCGGAGCGGCGATATTGTGGAAAGAGTGGAGTAATAGACTGTTTTTGCCTGTGCCACATCGAGCGCGGATGCAAGTCCTGTTTCGTGGCGCGCTTCCGCAATTTTCACGACTTTAAGCTGCGAATTGCTATGGTCGAGGGCCACAGCGAGCTGCGCCTGAGCGACCCTGTAACTGAAATATGTTGTTGCGATTTCGGCGGAAACGGAGAGCATTACTCCGTCAAATTCAGCGCGGGACGCCTTGTATGAAGCTTTGGAGCGGTTTACTCCCGCCCTTACTTTGCCAAATATGTCTATTTCCCAGCTCGCGGTTGCGGAAGCGTTGAAAAAGTCGGTGGTAGTGGCGGGCACTGTCCGTGATGAGGTCATTCCGCTCATGCGCTCTTTGGTCCAGCCGGCAGATATGCCGATATTGGGGTAATAGCCTGATTTCGCCATTCCAACTTGTGCTCTTGCAGCATCAACGCGTTTCATTGCCGCGATGACATCATAACTGTTTTCCCGTGCTGTTGCGATAAGGGTATCCAAGGTCGCATCACCGAAATTTTTCCACCACGCATTTTGTGGCGCATCGGGTTCGGAATATGGGGAAACGTAGGTCCAGGAATGGTTTTCCTGCGTTTGTGCGCCGGAAACATCTGGTACTGAAGCCGAAGCGGTAAGTGATGCAACGGCTATCAGGGATATGGTCGTGAAGACTCGGAATGACATAGTTGAAACGTTTTATATTGTAATTGAAACGCCGCCCAACTCTAAAAAGTTCTTATATACATAAATAGAAAAGGCATTCCGGAGCTCCGGAATGCCTTTGGTAAGTGTCGGTATGTCAGGTTATTCAGCAATATCTACAGCATAGTACATTTTTTTGCCTGTGGGATACATGCCGGTGATGAACATCACCTTGTCGTAACCTTCCTCGCTCTTCATTATGGCATTGTAAACCTTCTCGACATCCTCGCTTGAGTTTACACGCATATTGTTGATGTCAAGGATTATGAAGCCGTCTTTGATACCTGCGTCCTTGAAGCGTCCGTCCTTAAGTCCGGCAACCTGTACGCCATGGGAGATACGGAGCTCCTTCTTGGTGTCATCACTGAGTTTCTTGAACGCACAGCCGAGGTTTGCAACAGTAGCAGCCTGGACAATTCCGGTGCTGCCCTGGTTGTTGAAAAGTGTTGTTTCAACGGTGTGGGTCTTATTGGCACGCACATATGTGATTTTCACTTTGTCGCCGGGGCGGAAACGGTTCATCTGCTCCATGAGTTGGGCGGTGTTGTGGGTTTCTTTGCCGTTAAGCGCGATAATCACGTCGCCGGGAAGTATTCCTGCCGCTTTAGCCGCACTGCGGTCAACTACTTCCTCAACAAGCAGACCATCGTTTACTGCAGTGATGTCATGCTTCTCCTTTAATTCAGGATTGAGTTCAAGGAAAGTCACTCCGAGGAATGCGCGCTGCACAGTGCCGTACTGCTTGATGTCAGTCATGATTTTGGTGACAATGGATGTGGGTATGGCAAATGAATAGCCGGCATAGTTTCCTGTCTGTGAATAAATAGCAGTGTTGATTCCCACAAGCTCACCTCGGAGGTTTACAAGCGCGCCGCCGGAGTTTCCGGGATTTACGGCGGCATCAGTCTGGATATAGGACTCGATGCCCATGCGGCGGCTGTTTGTAGCCTGGGAGATTGAGCGCGCTTTCGCGCTGACAATTCCGGCAGTGACTGTTGAGGTGAAACCGAAAGGATTGCCGACGGCAAGCACCCATTCACCCACTTTAAGCGCGTCGCTGTCACCGAAAGGAATTACCGGCAGATCTTTTGCCTCAATCTTGATGAGGGCAAGGTCGGTTGTAGGGTCAGCTCCAATTACTGTTGCATTGAATGTGCGGTTGTCGTTAAGGGTGATTTCGAGTTTCTCAGCTCCTTCAATCACATGGTTGTTTGTGACGATATAACCGTCTGCCGAGATAATCACACCGCTACCCAGCCCCATAGGCTGCTGCTTCTGCTCCTGCTGGCGGCGCGGCTGCTGGTTGGGACTGCCGAAGAAGAAATCGAAGAACGGGTCGGAGAATCCCTGCTGGGAAACCCGCGGGGTAGCGTAGCTCTTGATGCTGACCACACCGTTGATGGTGCTTTCCGCCGCCTGGGTGAAGTCGGTGTCGGTAGCAGGATGGGAAGCTACGGTAAACACATTGCCGCTTTGCATAGCGGGGTTTGAGGGGGAGAGGAGAACGGTAGATTCATTATCGTCCTGAGTGCTTGTAACCTTGGAAATGGTGTAGCCCGTTGCAGTGAAAACCACAGCAAGAGCACCTGCAAGCAATAATGGTTGGATGGATTTATTCATGTTCTTTTCTGTTGATTGGTCAAATGTTTTTGTCAGATTTGTGGCAAATATAGTGCAAGAAACATTTAACGGATTCTAAAGACGTTTTAAAAAACGGTAATTTAAACGGATTTAAGAGTGGGGTGTGGCTGTTTAAATAAAATTCACGCTAAAAATGTGAAAATGTGGTGCATATCGTTGAATAAAGTGACATTTTGTCATTGCGGTAGCGGAATTAGTTGTAAATTTGTGGCATGACTTTATCCACTCTATATAATTATAGGTGCCGCTATGGCGTTATGGCATTGGTGTCAGCGCTCTGCCTGTTGGCAAGTTCGTGCCATTCAAGCCGGCATAGCGTTACAGCGGTGAAAGGTGCCGGCGCATCATCGGTGCAAGTGAAAAAGACCGCTCCTGAACATGTCAAGGTGACATCTTCAATGGCAGATCCGACAAAAACACTTCTCAAGGAGGCTGACAGTTGGCTCGGAACTCCCTACCGCTATGCAGGGAACAGCAAGAGCGGTGTGGATTGCAGCGGGTTTGTGTGCATGGTGTTCAACAATGCTTTGTCAATCAAGCTGCCGAGGAGTTCCGCGCAGCAGGGTGAGTGGTGCCGGAAACTAAATAAGGCTGATTTGGAGCCCGGCGACTTGATTTTCTTCACGACAGTGTCAGGCAGTAGCAAGATAACTCATGTGGGAATGTACATTGGTGACGGCAATATGATTCATGCGTCTACAAGCAAAGGTGTTGTCATCAGTCCGCTCACGGAGGCATATTATGCCAGGACTTACCATTCATGCGGCAGGGTAGAGCAATACTACGCCATGATTTCAGGCAAAGGGAGCAAACAGAAAAATCCCGCGCCGAAAAATGAGCCGTCGGTGGAGAAACCGGATAAGTATGAGGATATACTCATTGCCGGAAGCGAGAAGAGAGGAAAGCAACAAGCCAAGGATGTTGCCGCAATGGTTGTGAAGGATGCGGTTGACAAGGGTACGGCAAAGCTGGTTGCCGCAACTCCCGGTGAAGCTACCCGCGCCGCTCTGGAGAAACAACGACGTAAAATTCTGGATGAGGTCGTTGAGCAGAAGATTGATTCTATCGTATCTGATTTTTTTGACTGATGGGTGTGCGAGTACAGGCAGGACTTCCTGCAATAGATTTCCTGAAAGACGAAGGGGTGGATATTGTGAGGCAACCAAAAGAGGTGAAGCCGTTGCGGATAGCTGTGCTGAACCTCATGCCGATAAAAATAACAACGGAGACAGACCTTATACGTCTGCTGAGTTCATCTACATTGCCTGTTGAGATTACTTTGATTGAGCCGTCAAGCCATGTTTCCAAGACAACTCCCGCAGAGCATCTTGCAAAATTCTATATGAAGTTCAAGGAATTAGGGGAAGACCAGTTTGACGGACTTATTATTACCGGCGCTCCTCTTGAACGGGTCGACTTTGAGAATGTTGATTATTGGGAAGAATTAAAGAGGGTGATGGATGACGCAAAGAAGTATGTGAGGTCCACTCTTTATATCTGCTGGGCGGCATTTGCCGGGCTCTATTACCGTTATGGCATAAGCAAAAATCTGTATGATTCTAAAATATCGGGAGTCTTCGCCCATAATGCGGATATGCCGGAGTCGAAGCTTCTGAGCGGATTTGATGATGAGTTTTATGTTCCCCACAGCCGTTTTATCGGGTTTGACCGCAAGGAGGTGGAATCCTGTGGCGAACTGGAGATTATTTCCTCCAGTGATGATGCCGGCATATATATAATAGGTGAGAAGAACGGCAATGATTTTTATATTACCGGACATTCAGAGTACTCTCCTCTTACTCTTGATACGGAGTACCACCGGGATTTAGGTAAAGGTATGAATCCTCAGATACCTAAAAATTATTATAAGAATGACAATCCGGATTTGGCACCGGTAGTTAAATGGCGCGCGCATTCACGGCTGCTGTTCAATAACTGGCTGAATTATTATGTTGCTCCGCAGCCGGTGTGTGGTATCGAGCCGGTTTAACGCACTCTTTTCAGTTGATAGCTTTCGTTTCGAGGTCGTGCCAGAGTTTTTCATCCGGTACAGGTGCCGTCAGGTCAATCTCTTTTCCGCTGACCGGATGGATAAACTGGATTCTGCGTGCCATGAGAGATATGCCGCCATCGGGATTGCTTCTCTTTGCACCATATTTCAAATCTCCTTTTATCGGGCATCCAATAGAGGCGAGCTGTACCCTGATCTGGTGTTTTCGTCCGGTCTCAAGGTTTATTTCGAGCAGGTTGTAATTGTCGCCCTGCGCGATAAGACGGTATGACAAAGCTGCGGCTTTTGAGTCGGGCACCGGAGTAGGGTAGAGGTAGCTTTTATTGTTCCGCTCAATAGATTTGATAAATCCTTCGAGACGCGCCTCCGGTTTTTCCGGTTTTCCTGCAGTGAGCGCCCAATATGTTTTCCTGACTTCTCCCTTACGAAACATTTCATTCATGCGTGCCAGAGCCTTTGAGGTTTTCGCAAATACAACAAGGCCGCTCACAGGGCGGTCAAGGCGATGCACAACACCGCAGAACACATTGCCGGGCTTGGCATATTTTTCCTTAATATATTGCCTGACAGTTTCAACAAGCGGGGTATCGCCTGTCTTGTCTCCTTGCACGATTTCTCCCGGAACCTTGTTTACAACTATTATATGATTGTCCTCGTAGACTACCTCCATATCGCTCTCTGATACATTTGTGAGAACAAAGTTAACTAAAAATCCGGTCTTATTTTTGATAGGAATCAATCTTTGAGTAATTTTGTGATGAACAGTGCTTAATATGTTGCTTATGATAAACGAGATTCTGGAACATAACAGGAAGTTTGTAGAAAGCCGCGGCTATGAGAAATTCCTTACAGACAAGTATCCGAACAGGAAGATAGCGATTGTCACCTGCATGGATACCAGGCTTGTGGAGCTTCTTCCGGCGGCACTCGGTTTCCGCAACGGGGATGTGAAAGTAATTAAAAATGCGGGCGCAACCATTACAAATCCTTTTGACAGCACAATGCGCAGTCTGCTTGTAGCTGTGTATGAACTCGGTGTGACAGAGATTATGGTTATTGGGCATACTGAATGCGGAGTGCAGGGGATGGACAGCCGTGAAATGCTCCATGTAATGAAAGAGCGCGGAATACCGGAAAGCAATATCAGCCTGATGAAGCACTGCGGCATTGATCTTGAAAGCTGGCTGCATGGGTTTGACAATACCGATGACGCTGTGCGTGAAACAGTGGATTTGATTAAGAACCATCCTCTCATGGCTAAGGACGTTGTGGTAAAAGGTTATGTGATGGACTCTACCACCGGCGCCCTCTCGCAACTCTAAACGATATAATGATTATACGCTCCGTTATTCGCGTTACCGCGTTGTGAATTGCTTTTATTTTTGTAACTTTGTCCTATCGGTCACAACTATCACCCGGATAATGTTGTACATGGGCTTGTTGTGAATTGCTTTCATTTTTTGTAACTTTGTCCTATCGGTCACAACGACCAGCCCGTCACCGTTTTTCAGCGCACTGTTGTGAATTGCTTTCATTTTTTGTAACTTTGTCCTATCGGTCACAACTAACTCT
>CAMWQE010000083.1 GCA_947176335.1 uncultured Porphyromonadaceae bacterium
TTTATGACAAGCTCAGCGAGCGTAGTATGCTTGCCGGTCAGGATTTCGGCGACAGCGAGTTTGTTATGGACGTGAACCTGAAAAAGGAATACATGAACGGCTACATCGGAAACATGGAGGTTGGAGCCGGAACAGCGGACAGGTACATGGCGCGCCTGTTCGGAATGTGGTACACCACCCGCTCAAGGGTTACTCTTCTCGGTTCGCTAAACAACCTCAATGACAACCGCACCCCGGGACAGAACAGCGCATGGGCGGCAACCACTACACCGGGCGATACCCGTACTAAAATGGGTGGAGTAGAGTATAATCTCAGCGGCGACGGCAACAAATGGGAACTCAGTGGCGCTGCAACCGTGCAGCATACACGCTCATTCAACACCGCTGACACTTACACCACTAATTTCCACCCGACAATGCGCACATACGGCACTTCATTTGCAAAGTCACTGTCACATAACCTTAACGTTAAAACAAGCCACACTGTCAAGCTGCGTCCGGACAACCAATTCTATCTTGCTTCTGTAAACATGAATTACCTGAATACCGATCGGAGCGGCAACACTCTGTCCGGCACATTCAATTCAGCATCGCAGCAGCTTACACGCACTTTGCTTGAGCAGATTTTTAATGGCTCACTCACATCATTCGCTGACAATCCTGTCTACACCTCACTCACACAGACCCTCACAAGCGGACATTCATTGACAGTCGGAGGAAGGCTTGACACATATTACAAGATTCCTCACACTCCCGACCTTGTTATGATTGACTTGTCCGGTAATTACAACCGTAAACGCTACGGCACATTCAACCGCTACGACATCAACTACAATGCCACAGGAAACCGTGCCACCGACTACCAGTTCATCAAAGACGCACCCGATCACTCATGGGCATTTGATGCCTCTCTTTCCTATAATTATCAGTTCACTCCCAGCAATAGCTTGACAATTAACCCTGTTTGGTCCCACAATTCCACAAATAAGAATTCATATCTCTATCAGCTTGACAGGCTTGAGGATATCGGCATTTTCGGACAATTGCCGGATGACTACCTGACAGCATTGGATAACGATCAGACATATCTCAGCACACAGACAGATGACAAGGCAAGCGTATTTTTCAGCCTGGTTTATAAATTTAACCTGGGTAAAATATGCCCTGTGTTTCTGCACGTTGCTCCGGAGGTTAACTATGCGTGGCGCCACCTTGACTACAATCAGGGTGATGTGCACCAGAAGGTGTCAAAAAACGCATTCTTCTTTAACGTCCGTACTCTAAGGATGGAGTTCAATAGGGCATGGGGCAATCAGGTAGTATTATCATTCAAACGCAACACTGACTTGGTTTCACTGAACCGGCTCGTTGATGTTGTAAATACCCGCGACCCCCTTAACATCTTCGTCGCGTCCACAGGACTTAAAAACTCCGCGAGAAACGACTTCAAACTGGAGTGGAACAGGTTCACCCAAACCAGACACCGCTGGAGTAACTATTTAGCGTTGAATTACTCTTTAATAGAAAACGCCCTTGTCAACTCATACAGCTACAATCCCGAAACAGGCGTCCGAACCTACCGCATGCAGAATGTCAGCGGAAACTGGAACGGAAGCATAACTGAAAGTCCATCAAAGACCTTCGGCACAAAAGACCAGTTCCTTGTCTCCTCCAACAGCACTGTCGGCTACAGCAGAAACACCGGCATGCTTGCCATGACCGGAACAGCGTTTAGTAAAAACATAGTCACGAACCTCACGCTTAACCAGACCCTCAATTTCACTTGGTCCATCGGCAAGCAGAAGTTAGGATTCAAGGGCGGAATCAAATGGCGCGATACCAAAGGCACGGACTCAGGATTCAAGGACTTCTCTGCGACTGACGCTTACTACGGAATCAACGGTGTGTTCTCACTCCCCTACCGGTTCGGAATATCAACTGACCTCACTCTATACACCCGAAACGGCTATGCGCAAAGCAGCATCAACTCCACCAAAGCGGTATGGAACGGTCGGCTCACCTACACTGTAAAAGGCGGCAAATGGCTGATAATGCTTGACGGTTTCGACCTGCTCCACCAGCTTGACAATGTGACTTACAACGTCAACGACCAGGCGCTGACAGAGGTCTACACCAACGTCCTCCCCCGCTATGCCTTGCTCCACGTCCAGTACAAATTCGCCATACAACCAAAGAAAAAATAATAACTACTCTCACACTATCTCCGATAGGTCAGATGAGCCTTATTTCGTGCTCATCTGACCTTTTCCTATACTCGTAACTTCTAAAAAATCCTATTTTTGGAACTACCTCGCTATTATTCACCCATTTTTACTTATCTTTGCCAGCTGAAATCATTGAACTGATATAACTACGAAACAAGCCGAAAGGTTAAGGAATGGAGTTTTCAGTTCATTGTTCAATATTTGTTATAAGTTTAAATCAGTTCAAAATACAAGACTCATGGCACAGCAAGAAGACGTGTTCAAAAAAATAGTTTCACATGCCAAGGAATATGGCTTTGTGTTCCAGTCAAGCGAAATTTACGACGGACTCGCAGCTGTTTATGACTACGGTCAGAACGGCGTAGAGATGAAAAATAATATCAAACGCTACTGGTGGGACGCAATGACACTCCTGCACGAAAACATTGTCGGCATTGATTCCGCAATTTTCATGCATCCTACTATATGGAAAGCTTCAGGACACGTTGATGCGTTCAATGACCCCTTGATTGACAACCGTGACTCCAAAAAAAGGTACCGCGCGGACGTGCTTATCGAAGAGGAGCTTGCGAAGCTGGATGACAAGATTGAAAAAGAGGTTGCGAAGGCAAGAAAGCGTTTCGGTGACTCGTTTGATGAAACGATGTTCCGCCAGACCAATCCCCGCGTACTTGACCACCAGAAGCAGCGGGAGGAACTTCATGAACGCTTTGCTAAAGCCATGAACGACAACAACCTTGACGAGCTCCGCCAGATTATTATTGACCGCGAGATTGTATGCCCCGTTTCAGGTACCAAGAACTGGACTGAGGTTCGCCAGTTCAACCTCATGTTCCGTACAGAGATGGGAAGCACCGCCGACGGCGCAATGACAGTATATCTCCGTCCTGAAACCGCCCAGGGAATTTTTGTAAACTACCTCAATGTGCAGAAAACCGGACGTATGCGCATACCCTTCGGCATAGCGCAGATTGGCAAGGCATTCCGCAATGAGATTGTGGCACGCCAGTTCATCTTCCGTATGAGGGAATTCGAGCAGATGGAAATGCAATTCTTTGTGCGTCCCGGTCAGGAGCTCCAGTGGTTTGAATATTGGAAACAGTGGCGCCTCCGTTGGCACAAGGCTCTTGGTCTTGGCGATGAGAAGTACCGCTACCATGACCATGACAAGCTCGCCCACTATGCGAATGCCGCTACCGACATCGAATTTGAGATGCCGTTCGGATTCAAGGAAGTCGAAGGTATTCACTCACGCACCAACTTCGACCTGTCGCAGCACGAGAAATACTCCGGCAAAAACATCAAGTATTTCGATCCGGAACTCAACGAAAGCTATACACCTTATGTGATAGAAACATCTATTGGTGTGGACCGTATGTTCCTCTCTGTCCTCTGTTCAAGCTACGAGGAGCAGAAACTCGAGGGCGGCGATACCCGTGTTGTCCTCCACCTCCCGGCGGCACTTGCTCCGGTAAAATGCGCGGTAATGCCTCTTGTCAAGAAAGACGGGCTGCCTGAAAAAGCGCAGGAGATTGTAAACGACCTCAAGTTTGACTTCGCTACCCGATACGATGAAAAAGACTCTATCGGCAAGCGTTACCGCCGTCAGGATGCTATAGGCACACCGTTCTGCATCACTGTTGACCACCAGACACTTGAGGACTCCACAGTTACCCTCCGTGAGCGCGACTCCATGGAGCAGACAAGGGTTAATATCGCGGATCTCCACCGCCTTATCCATGACAGGGTTAGCCTCACATCATTGCTTCGCAAACTTGCTTGACACAATTACCAACTGACACCTTATATTATATGAAAAAAATTTATAACCTCATATCGGCAGTTCTTCTGGCTTTTGTGGCATCGTCACTTACCGGATGTAACTACAACTCCCTTGTTGAGCAGCAGCAGGCGGTAGACCAGTCATGGGCTGAAGTGGAAAACCAGTACCAGCGCAGGGCTGACCTGATTCCCAACCTTGTCAACACTGTAAAAGGATATGCGGCACACGAAAGCTCCACATTTGAAAAAGTGACGGAAGCAAGGGCTAAAGCGACATCAATCACAATAACTGCCGATGACCTCAACGAAGAAACACTCGCCAAGTTCCAGAAAGCGCAGGGCGAACTGTCACAGGCGCTCAAATCGCTCCTCGCGGTAACAGAGGCCTATCCCGACCTCAAGGCAAACGAGAACTTCAAGGATCTTCAGGTGCAGCTTGAAGGTACTGAAAACAGGGTTACCACAGCGAGAGGAAGGTATACCCAGGCGGTTGCCGAGTACAACACATCTATTAAAAAATTCCCCACCAACATATATGCCGGATGGTTCGGATTTAAGCCTAAACCTCAGTTCCAGGCAGAAGCAGGTGCCTCATCCGCGCCTAAGGTGGAGTTTTAAAAACATTTTGAACTGATGAAAAAAATATTTTTCTTAGCGATACTGTTTGTCGTTTCAGTTGCCGTGGTTTCATCATGCTCTGATGACACCACATGGGACACATACAAGGAGTGGAGGGAAACCAACCAGAATTTCTACGACCAGCAGAAACTGCTTAAAAATTCTGATGGCACACCCTACTACTCGGAGCTCAGCCCTTCATGGTTTCCCAATTCCGGAGTGCTCATCCACTATTTCAACGACCGTGCCCTCACAGAAGGAAATCTCGTGCCACTCGTCACAAGCACTGTTGACGTAAAGTACAAAGGATGGCTATGCAACGATGTGCCTTTTGACTCGTCATATACCAGCACCGCCTATGGTGACAGCATTTTCCGCACCATGCCCTCTGAAACTATTGTCGGTTGGCAGGTTGCGCTGACCAACATGGCTGTCGGTGACAGCGCCCGAGTTGTCATCCCATGGTCTATCGCCTATGGCACTGAATCTACCGGTTCAATCCTTCCGTTCTCTACCCTCGTGTTTGATATCAAGCTCGTTGATATCTACGCTTATGAAACCCAGCAGTAAGAAAAAAATAAACTTTTCAAGCAAATCACTTGTTTCATTTACAGTTTGTAACTAAATTTGCACCGATAACGATATTTTTTAATGTTCACACTCAGTTCAAACAATCAGTATTGGTGGTGCCTCCGGTATAATATCGGCGGTCAATGACGCTTTTTGACTGATTGTTCTGATTAAGGACATAACTGAAATACAGATAGCCGCCGTGTCGATAATTGACCGGCGGCTTCTTTTTTTGATAACCCATAACCCTTATTTATAATATGTCACATCATCAAGCTCTGTCTCCAATACCCGACCCAAAAGGGTACTACGGAAAATTCGGAGGAGCATTCATCCCGGAAATTCTGCACTCTAACGTGGAGAAACTTAACAAGGCATTCGCTCTGGCTGCAAAGGATGAGGATTTCAACCGCGAATACCGTGAACTTCTCAAAAACTATGTCGGCAGGCCGTCACCGCTTTATCTGGCGAAATCGCTCAGCAAGAAATTTGGCGCCGACATTTACCTGAAACGTGAAGACCTCAACCACACAGGAGCCCACAAAATAAACAACGCAATCGGCTCGGCACTTCTTGCAAAACGCATGGGCAAGACAAGGATTATAGCGGAAACCGGTGCCGGGCAGCACGGAGTTGCAACTGCGACAGTGTGCGCCCTGATGGGATTGAAATGTGTTGTCTACATGGGAGCGACAGATGTGGCACGTCAGCAGCCGAATGTTGAACGCATGAAAATGCTCGGAGCGGAGGTTGTGCCTGTCAATTCAGGAAACTCTACCCTTAAAGATGCGACAAACGAAGCTATCAGGGACTGGTGCTGCAATCCCTCCGATACCTTTTATATTATCGGCAGTACTGTAGGACCTCACCCTTACCCGCAGATGGTGGCATATTTCCAGTCGGTTATAAGCGAGGAAATTAAAGCGCAGTTGCTGGAGCATACTGGCAATGAAAATCCCGATGCTATTATTGCTTGTGTCGGCGGCGGGAGCAATGCCGCGGGAGCTTTTTACCACTACATTGACTCGCCGGAAGTCCGGCTCATTGCAGCTGAAGCCGCGGGGCTCGGGGTTGACACCGACAAATCGGCGGCTACAATACAGCTTGGCAAGGAAGGCATCATCCACGGGGCAAGGACACTCCTCATGCAGACACCAGACGGACAGATTATCGAGCCTTACTCCATCTCCGCTGGGCTGGACTATCCGGGTATTGGTCCGCTCCATGCTCATCTTGCATCCGTAGGGCGCACAGAAGTCATTCCGGTGACTGACAGCGAAGCGCTTGCCGCCGCATATTCACTCACGAGGGAGGAAGGTATTATCCCTGCGCTCGAAAGCGCCCATGCCCTCGCCGTGCTTGACAAAATGGAGTTTGCCCCGGGAAGTACGGTTGTGGTGAACCTGTCCGGAAGAGGCGATAAGGACCTTGCAACATATTTGGCAAACAAACCACAGAATATTTGAATTTGTAAAACAGTTCACATGAAACACAATATATCGACAATTGTAAAGACTATTCCGGCAGACCTTGAGACCCCGGTTGGAATATACCTCAAAATCCGTGACCTTTTCCCTGAATCGGCAATGCTTGAAAGTAGCGACTACCACGCTATCGAAGGTAGCACGTCAATAATAGGAGTTGAACCTATTGCACGGTTCTGCGTTCAGGCAAACCACATTGTCCGCACATATCCGGACGGCACATCCTCATCCACTGAAATCGTTGCCGGAGTGGATGTGGTCGAGGAACTGAAAAAATATATCCGCAGCTACTCCATATCCGGACCCGGTGCGGAACTGCAGAACGGTCTTCTCGGATTCACCGCCTACGATGCCGTACGCTACTTCGACACTATAGCCATACAGCCGAGAGAAAAGAAATTTGCCGCTGTACCCGATATGCTCTATGTGCTTTACCGCTACCTCATCATTGTCAATCACTACAAAAACGAAATGACAGTGATTGAAAACCTCCCCTCTGCTAATTCTGCATCCGGTATGTCGAACCTCCTTGCTGTCCTGCGCAACCATTGCGTCAGTCAGTACGGTTTCACACCTGCGGGCGACATTGAATCACCTCTCACCGATGGGCAATACAAGGAGATTGTTGCACAAGGCATTCAGCACGCAAAGCGCGGCGACGTTTTCCAGGTAGTGCTGTCAAGGCGCTTTTCACAAGGTTTTTCCGGCGATGAATTCAATGTTTACCGTGCATTGCGTTGCGTCAATCCGTCACCTTACCTTTTCTATTTCGACTTCGGGGCATTCAAAGTGTTCGGATCTTCACCCGAAACACATCTCAGGGTTGTGGGACGTACCGCATATATCGATCCGATAGCGGGAACATTCCGCAGGACAGGAGATGATGCCCGCGACCGTGAACTTGCGGAAGCATTGCTGCTCGATGAAAAAGAAAATGCCGAACATGTGATGCTTGTTGACCTTGCACGCAATGACCTTGCGCGTGGAGGCGGCAAAGTCAGCATTGAATTCCTGCGTCACATCCAGTATTATTCCCATGTGATACACATGGTATCGAGGGTAAAGGCGGAATTGCCCGACTCGGCGGATGCCTACCGGTTGCTTGCCGGAACATTCCCGGCAGGAACACTCAGCGGAGCGCCTAAAATCAGGGCTATGCAGATTATTGATGAGCTCGAACCACACAGCCGCGTGACCTATGGCGGCTGCATCGGTTATCTCGGATTCAACGGCGACATTAACCAGGCGATTACGATACGCAGTTTCCTCAGTTGCGGTAACCGGCTTTACTCACAGGCAGGGGCTGGAATCGTGGCACGCTCGAATCCCGCATCGGAGCTTCAGGAAACGAACAATAAACTCGGCGCACTCACAAAGGCGCTTGAATATGCTAAAAACTTCGGCAGCAATAACTGATTTATGAAACTACTTGTATTTGACAACTACGACTCGTTCACATATAATATTGTGCACGCGCTGCGCGACCTTGGTGTAAACCCCGACGTTGTGCGAAACGACCGAATCACTCCGGAAGAGTGCGCGGTTTACGATAAAATCGTTATCTCTCCGGGACCCGGCATACCGTCCGAAGCCGGGGTGCTTCTTCCCATGATAAAGCACTGTTCATCGTTACCCTCACCAATTCCCATGCTGGGAGTATGCCTCGGGCATCAGGCTATTGCGGAAAGTTTCGGAGGAAAATTATATAACCTTCCGGAAGTGTACCACGGCATATCGACTCCTGCTGAGATTATCGCTGAATCTCCCCTTTTCAAAGGTCTCGGAAACAAAGTGGATGTAGGGCGCTACCACTCATGGGCGGTAGAGAAGGAAGGGTTGCCTGATTGCCTTGAGGTCACGGCAGTGGATTCAGAAGGAATAATTATGGCTTTGCAGCATAAAGCACTACCTGTCTACGGAGTGCAGTTCCACCCCGAATCCATCCTGACCCCGCAAGGAATGACAATTATTGAAAACTGGTTAAAACTCTGACAAATGAAAAAACTGCTTGATAAAATGTTCCGCCATGACAACCTCACCCGTACTGAGGCATCCGAGGTCATGGAGAAAATTGCGGAAGGTAAATATAATGATTGCGAACTCTCCGCATTCATGACAGTGTTCCTGATGCGCGGAATCACAACTGAGGAGCTTGCCGGTTTTCGTGACGCGATACTGCGCCGCAGGCTCAATGTGGCAATAGGAGGTGATGACGTTGTAGATATAGTCGGCACCGGCGGTGACGGCAAAAACACCTTCAATATCTCCACCTGCACCTGCTTCGTTGTTGCGGGCACAGGGCGCAAGGTGGTGAAGCACGGCAACTATGGGGCGAGTTCGGTGTCCGGTGCTTCAAACGTGCTCGAACATCATGGCGTAAAATTCACCGCGGACAATGAC
>CAMWQE010000084.1 GCA_947176335.1 uncultured Porphyromonadaceae bacterium
ATAAATTTCAGCAGATTTGGCATAGAACGGGTTGTTGAGTGACTTGAGCGGTGCGATATCGCTTTCTGTGCCGTTTCCCGATTTTATCGCCTTGATGGCTTTGATATACATTCCTGTTTCATCAATGAAATGCGAATCCGCCTCTGATTTCATCCAGTTGTAAGAGGGGAGGGTAAAGATTCTTGAAGATGAGGCAAGGATGAGTTTCGGGTCATTTATGTCAACAAACTCGGTCACTATTTCAAAATGCTCTGAATTAAGTTCGCAGGTAATTGCATCAGCAGGCACAGGTTCGCCCCAGCCTCCATTAACCATATAATAATTGTTGCGAAGGACGTCTTTGTAGCTGCCTATGGATTTGATGAGGTTCGCTTTGATTTCGTTGAGCATCTTTTCCTTGCCGAGAGGAGTCAGAGTTTCGCTGCGGCGGATATTTCTTTCCGCAATCTCATACTGCGCGAGAACATAGTCCACATACTCGTCTGCGCCCATGCGGTAATCGGCGAATTTGCCGTCGTATATGCCTTTATATAAGTTATAATCCATTTTCTGGGCATCAAAATCTGAGTAATACCCATTATGCCAGGCTCTTGCTTTCTGTCTTGAAATTGAATCATTGCGCAGGCTCTCCATGAGAAGGCTTCCCGAGATAGTCGGATCCATATATAAATCGATAGTTTCTCCGGGCTTAACGGTTGCGCTGCCGTTAACACTGTATTCCCCGAATGAGTATGCTGAAATAGAACCGGTGCCGTGAGACAGGAATGAAAGAGTGCCGTTTCCGTTATTATCTATATCAACGGCAGGGACATCGCTGCTTTGACCGGATATCTGGTTGATTACATATCTCAGCTTGTTTCCCATTGCAGGATTATAGCCGAGGATATGGAAATTGATAGTAACACTGTCGATGTCAAATGACGGCTCCGGCATTTTAGAATCGGTATTGCTGATTTTAAGTGTCTCAGGTACCCCGGCGGACAAGTCGCCCGCATTCTTGTCAAGTTTTATGCCAAGTGTCCACCCACCGGCGCCCTCGCTGAAAATCATGGCATTGGTTTTCTTGGGAATAGGTTCAAACACAAGATCAAATTCCGAAACGCCCGATTCCGGCATATAATGCTCGGCACCCGGCACAATACCTTTGCCGTACTTAAGCTTATATTGTTTGCCGTCAGGAGTTTCAAGGTATGAATCCTCCTTAATGCGAATCCACCATTTCGGTTTATACTGTGCCTTGGCATGTAGGATTGTGGCTGTATCCGTCAATTCAACGCGCTGAAAATCCACATACTTTTGGTTTGAAAAGCTGATTTCGGGCATATCCACCACGCGGCGGCTTGATGAGCACGCGGTCAACATCGCAAGGAGGATAGCCGAAGAGGCTAATGCTTTTTTCATATAGTTTTATGTTATGGTACTAATTTTATATTCTTCAAGTTCCAATTGGCGCTTTCAATGAAACTTACACTCTGTGCGTCTTTGCTAATGGCGGGGAAAACGAGGGTGAACTTGTTTTCTCCGTCAGCATTTGCCCTGAGTTCTTCCCCGAGAGTAATGCCCTGCGCCTCGATTATATTCAGCTTGCTTCCGTCCGGCAGTTCGAGATAGCTTTCCGGAGCGATTTTTATCCACCAGTTGGGAATGTAATACATATGGAAATGGATAACGGTGCGGTCATCGCCCAGCTCGATGCTGTCAATCTCCAAAATATCATCAGTATTGTTTTCTGAACAGTCCGGATAATTCACCTTTGTTCCCGTTGCGGTTTTCTCCAGTGACATAGCCGGCTTCGGATTGAGGAGCGGGCGGAACACCCGCTCAAACATTCCTTTGCCATAGCCGAACTGGGTCTTGGTATAGACCCCTTCCGGATTGATGACAATGAAAGTAGGAAGCCCTTGTGCATTGAAGCGGGAATAGATTCCGGCTTGACCTTTACTGTCTCTCCAGTTATTGCCCTCTAACTTGAGGTTTTCGGTGGATATTTTCCAGAATTTGTCATCGTCTATGCTGATGCTGACAACCGCCACATTATCCTTATGCTTTTCCGCGAATGCTTTCAGTTCGGGCACAGCCATGTGGCAGGGACCGCATCCGCCGCTCCAGATGTCAAGCAATATCCATTTGCCGGCAAACTCCCCGAGGGTCCGGGTATTGCCGTTGATATCGATAAATTCCATGTCAGGAACCTGGTCACCGATATTGATTTTGCTTTCAGGATATAGGTAAGCGTAGATTCGTTCCCCTTCGGGTGATTCTTTTTCGCTCTGACCGAGGGATTCATACAAAGTTTTAAGTTTTGCGGTAAGCGGAGAATCGCCGGATGAGCCGGTGTCGCTCAAACTAATGAATTCATCGAACCACACAGGAGTGTGCTTCATCTGAAGCATCGTCAGATATTTCCGGTTATCTATCGAGTCATGTAAGGCTGACAATGCCTCCCTTGTTTCGGCAATGATTTGTATTCTTTGCTCTCTGGAGAGTTCAGGATTGGATAATAATTTATCCATTTCAGAATTGAGTCGGTTTATCTCCCTGTATATGTCGGCGCCGCTGAATAATAATCTGTCGTATTCTTTCTGCTCATCCAGGTCGCTTGTCACTTCCCATAATTGGGAGTCGATTGTGGAGGCATCAACTTTTATATTTGCTCCCGGTGACAAAAATACAGTTCTTCCGCTCCCGGCGATTTCAGGGACAAAGCATGCGATGCTCATCTTTTGCACATCATCGTCCTCAAATGTATATTCAAGCCTGAATTTACCGTTTATCACTGTATCTTTAGCAACTGACATGCCGGCATTACCGTAGAAGCGGAACAATGTTATTACGGTGCTGTCCGGTATTATATTTGTGACTCCTTCAATGATTGCGGGCGGGTTATCTGTATCTTGCTGCGGCATCTTTCCGTTTCCACGGCTATCCAAGGGGTAACAGAGTGATGTAACGGCAAGAATTGCGCCTAAAAAAGCTTTTTTCATGTGCATACTTGAAAGTTAGATGGTTTCGTATCGTTAGTTGCAAAGATATAAAAAAAGAACCGCCGGAGCATTGCCCGGCGGTTAAAATATCATAATAACAAAGGTTTAGAGTACGCCCTGCGCCATCATTGCGCGTGCCACTTTCATAAATCCGGCAACATTGGCTCCTTTCACATAGTTTATGTAGCCGTCTTTCTCTTTTCCGAAGAGTTCGCACTGGTGGTGGATTTCAGCCATGATATCCTTCAGTTTGGCATCCACTTCGGCTGCGCTCCATGAAAGCTTCTGGGAGTTCTGTGCCATTTCAAGGCCGGAAACCGATACACCGCCGGCATTTGCCGCTTTGCCGGGAGCATAGAGAATTTTAGCGGCGAGGAATTCTTTGATTGCCTCAGGAGTAGAGGGCATGTTTGCACCTTCGCTCACTGCGATACATCCCTGTGCGAGGAGTGCGCGTGCATCGTCGCCGTCGATTTCGTTCTGTGTAGCGGAGGGCATAGCGATATCGCATTTAACTCTCATCCAGGGGCGTTCGCCGGGATAGTATTCGCAGCCGTATTCTTCTGCGAACTCACGGATGCGGCCGCGGTAGATATTTTTGAGCTTGAAGATGTAGTCAAGCTGCTCCTGGGTTATGCCGTCGGGAACATAGATGCTGCCGTCACTGTCGCTCATGGACACAACCACTGCGCCAAGCTGGAGGAGCTTTTCTGCTGTATAGGTAGCAACGTTGCCGGAACCGGATATTGCAACTCTCTTGCCTTTGAGCTCGATGCCTTTTGTTGCAAGCATATTGAGCAGGAAGTACACATTGCCGTAGCCGGTTGCCTCTGGGCGGATAAGCGAGCCACCGAACTCCATGCCTTTGCCGGTGAATGTGCCGGTGTTCTCACGAGCCATTTTCTTGTACTGACCGTACATATAGCCTACCTCACGGCCGCCTACGCCGATATCGCCTGCGGGAACGTCGGTGTCTGCGCCGATTTCACGCCAGAGTTCGTTGATGAACGCCTGGCAGAAACGCATCACTTCCATATCGCTCTTGCCGCGGGGTGAGAAGTCACTGCCGCCTTTTGCACCACCCATTGCGAGGGTTGTAAGTGAGTTTTTGAATGTCTGCTCGAAAGCAAGGAACTTAAGGATGCTGGGGTTTACTGATGAATGGAAACGGATACCGCCTTTGTACGGGCCGATGGCATTGTTGTGCTGGATACGGTAGCCCATATTGTTCTGCACTTTGCCGCTGTCGTCTACCCAACTTACACGGAAAGAGAAAATACGGTCGGGAATACAGAGGCGCTCAATGAGGTTGTAACGCTCGAATTCGGGATATTCATTGTAGGTGTCCTCAATTGAAGTTACTACTTCTTCAACAGCCTGGATGTACTCCGGCTCGTTGGGAAAACGCCGCTTAAGGTCGGCGATGATTTCAGATGCTTTCATTTTGAATCCGATATTTGTTTAACTTTGGAAGATTCTCCTTCCGACGTTGCAAAAGTATATCTTTTATTCTATTCTCGCAATAATTTGCAATAGAAAATGCAAAAATGCTTACAAATTGTTATTTCGTGCGCATTTTGTCGAGTAGCGGCTGTTATTTCTCCAGAATCTGCGCAGCGTGGTTTGATGTCTTTATCTGCTTGGGGGTTATGATGCGGGTAATTTTTCCCTCCGGGTCGATGATGAATGTGGTGCGGAAGGTTCCCATGTATTTGCGTCCGTACATCGACTTCTCTCCCCACACTCCGAAATCCTCAAGCAGCTTATGGTCGGGGTCTGCGATAAGAGGGAAGGGGAGTGAGTTCTTGGCTATGAATTTCTGGTGCGATGCGGCTGAATCGGCGCTTACGCCAATCACCTGATAGCCGGCGTCAAGCAGTTCATGATAATTGTCCCTGAGGTTGCAAGCTTGTGCGGTGCATCCTGAAGTCATGTCCTTGGGGTAAAAATAAAGCGCGATTGATTTACCGGGATAGTCGCTGCGTTTGACAATATTTCCGTTTTGGTCGGTGCCGAGCACATCAGGCACCATGTCTCCTACAGTATAACTCATTATGATATAAAATTAGATTCACAAAGGTATGGTATTTCATTTTCCCTGCAAAATAAAAGTGTTGTTTGATATTCCAAACCTGTAAAAATAAAAAAAATTACTCGTCATCACGACGAATAATCTTTTTACCTTAAATCTAATACCATGAAAAACTGGTGCAAAGGTATAGACTTGTATTGTAAACTCCAAATGCGGGAGCTATATTTAACACCAAATTAACATAAATCTTTTAAAATATAGGTAAAATTAAGCTATGTTAACTATTTAGCGATTCACTGTCACATGATTTCCAGCTGAATGTGCCGTAATCTCAGGAGCATACTGGCTTTGTGCGGTTGCGATTCCCGATGCGAATTTCCCGGCATTGTTGACCCACATTTCGTATTCTATTACAAAAGTGCCTTTTGGCAGCCTGTTGACAAAAATATTTGTCTGGCTATCGCGGTTTTCGCGGTAGAAACAGATGCCATCGCTCCACACCGGTGCCGGTTTCTGCTCTACAGGCTCAAAGCAAGCTGCGCGGCTGTCAGTGATAGCGAGGTAGTCAATTGCGGTCTCGCTTTTGATTGTCAGGGTTATCTTTACTCTGTCACCGACTTTGAGTGTGTCTCGCTTGCTCCAGCCGTTGCCGTCAGCAACTACAAATTGCTTGGTTATGCTGAGATTGCCGCAACTTGCTGCTTCAACATTCTCCATGCTCCTTGTATCGAAGCTTACAACTCCACCCCAAGCCGGCGTATTGCCACTCCTTATTATATTAAGGTGTGATTTGGATGCCTTTTTCGGGTTGAGGCTGATTTTCAATTCGCCGGTATATGAGGTAGCCTCATCCGCGAGGGTCTGGCGACCGAGCTTGACCTCCACATTTCCTGCTTTTGCAATCCAATCCGGTGAGGAGGTGAGAATTGCGGAGATAATTTCCGTTGCAGCGGGTGAAGTACCCCAATCCATCGATTGTTTCTGGAGGACAAGCCATTGTGTAATCTTTTCAATCTGAGGTGCGCCGGGAGTGATAGTAGAATATGCGGTAAGCACAGCCGCTGTGGCTGAAACGGTTGCAAGGCTTGACGCTCTGTCGGCAATGGGTTGCCACCACATTCCTCGGGTTTCACTTACAGTAGCGTATTCATCAAGGGATGCAAGTATTGTGCGTGCCGTCGCAGCATTGCCGGTGCGGTAAAGGAGCAGTGCCGCATCCGCTTTTTCAGCGATGCCCATGTTTTTCCAGTTTCTGACTATTTTCTGTGTTTCCACTGAAATCATGCTCCTGCCTATAGTCGATGGTTTGAAGTCCTGCCATAGTGAAGCAATGGTCGTAAAAGTGGCGAAACTGCTTTTAGGACTCCTTGAATATATGGCGGAATACTCTTTTTGGGTGTATCCCAAAGCCTTGTCGCATATTTTTTTCAGGCGTGCGTTTTCCGGCATGAATCCGAGGGTATTGAGCTTGCCGATGGTTGTCAGCACGGAAGTGGTTGCCCATAGCGATGGCACCTTGTATTGACCTATCCATGAGATTCCTCCGTTTGCCGCCTGCAATTTTTCAATGCAGTCAACAGCGTTGTTGATAGCCTTGTCGCACTCTTTGGAATCAAGCAGCAGAGCGAGGCGCATCATCCTTTCTGAATCGCTCTGCGCCTCTTGCATCCACGGAGTGGCGGCGAGAAGCAGCGATTTCATGTCGGCATTGCGCTCCAGCATGCTTGTAAGGGTGCTGTCAGCGGGGTTTGCGCTCCATTCTTTCAGTGCGGCGGCAATCTGCGGGTACTTTTTTGTCAATCCCCGGGCAACGGCTGCGGAGAAGATGCTCCGTGCTGCTTCGGGAGCGGAACCGAGAGTACGCTGGCTCAATCCGGGCAGTGCCGTGACAACATACCACACAGGGTTGTCGCAGTAGGTGAATGTCACACGGCTGTCGGAAGTGTATTCGGGCAGGTTGACAGTGTATGAGTCCTTGCCGGACGGCACATAGAAATCGGTGGATTCAATGACCGGGGTAGAGGAGGGCAGGACAGGTATCAGAGCCTGTTCCCCGTCGCTGAACCCTTCGGTGGAGCTCTTTATGCGGAAACAGAGGAATGGAATGTCGAACGGTGCAGAGACTTTGGTGCGTACAGTAGCGGAACAGCCAGCTCCGATTTCAGTGGTATAGGTCTCGCTTTGCAGGGATTTACCGTCAGCGGGATTGATTATCTCTACCTCTGTCTTTGCTGTTGCAGCATTTTCTGTAGTGTTGAAAACCTGTGATTCGATGAATATTTCATCACCGGTGCGCACAAATCGCGGAAGGTTAGGTGCAACCATTATCGGTTTGGATGCGGTTGCCGTGCGGTTTAGTGAAGCGGTTTTTAAATCCGATGTGTATGCCATTGCGCTGAGAATCCATGATGTATTCGCATTCGGCACAGTAAATGAATAGGAAAGGTTGCCCTGTTCATCCGTAGTGAGCATCGGAGCGAAAAATGCCAGCGGCACTTCGCTGTCGCGGTCCTCGAATTTATCGGTGTCCCCGCCTTCTCCGCGACTACCCGCCTCTGCGTCTTCGTGCTTTGCTTCTTCTTGTGCGGGATCCATGGTCACTGCGGCAGCGACTTTGCTTTCCATCAACACCGCTTGCGGTGCCTCAGCCTCATCTTCACTTACCTCTATTCCGTTTGCCATGTCCTCTAATACCCCAGCAGTGCTACGGGCACCATACATCTTCATCATCACACCTCCTCTTATCATAACCGGATTGAAGCTGCGGTTATAGGTGTTCAATTCAGGTGTAAAGATATCAGTACATGTAAGGTAGCTGAATGGGGAGATAAGATTTGTATATGAGTGGGAGAAAGCTCTGGGAGCATTGAAATCCATTTCGGGGACATATCCTCTCCTCGGTTGGAAATCAAGGGAATGATTGCCGAAAGTCTTCAATGCCGCATTGAACATATCAAGCATCATTGCCGCTTTTACTCCGGCACTGTCCGCTCCTGTCACCTTAAAGGTAATGGTTTCAGGTGAACCGGGAATGAGCCTGTCCCTCCATGTTTCAGCTGTGATTGCAATGTCCTTGGAGGGTTTGCGGGATTCAATCCTGATTCTCTCGGTATTACTCTTATAGTCGGCAAGGCTGAAAAGCCAGAGCTGAGCATCCTCTATGTTCTCCGGAAGGTTTACTTTCAGCTTGTGCATTCCCGGTGAATATGTAAGCCACTCCTGCTTGATTGTCTTGTCTTTGCTTACAATTGTGTAAAGCACGTTTGTGGTTTTGTTGGATGTGCCTACAAGCAGCGATGAACCGTCCATGACACTCTTTTTGGGAATCCACAAGGTAGTTTTGCGCGGAGGCATCGCATCATCCGGGCGGTAAACGGCAATATTGCCGACCCCTTCGGTAGCCGCGTTGTTGGCAGTGAATATGAAGGAGTAGACTCCTGACGGGAGTGCCGAAAGGTCAACAGGCGTGCCTGTTTCAAATTCACCGCGCAAAACAGTGTCTTTGTCGGCAACCACACTGAATCTTAGAGGTTCTTTTACCGGCATACCTTCTGCATCACCTGCGTATGCGTTAAGGCGCACCGGTGCGGAAATGTCTATGTCTGCCGGTAGATTGGCTATGATGCGGTATTTTGTGCCGAGGGTGAAGGCTTTATGTGCTGTGGCACTTTCACCCGTTGCAGAGGTCGCGGTAAAATTAGCCGAGAAAGCGCCGGAAGTATTCGGAGCAAGCTCGTAGTCCGCTTTTGTTACAGTGAATGTGAATCGTCCTGCCGCATCCGTTACAGTTTCATCCGAATAAAATTTTTCAGACGCGCCTGCCGCGCGCCACCAGTTGGGCAGTAACGCAACATCCATTTTCACATCAATGCCGGCGAGTGGCACTCCGGAAAAAGTCTTTGCAATTCCGCTAAAGGTCGTGCTCCCTTTGTCAGGAGTATCATTTTCAACCTTGAGGTCTTCAAGTATATAAGTCGGCAGCTTATAGTCGCTAACCATAATACCCATATATCCTTGTGCCTCGAGACCTTTCTCCATAGCTGTGGCGCGGATAGTGAATC
>CAMWQE010000085.1 GCA_947176335.1 uncultured Porphyromonadaceae bacterium
ACTTTACAGAGGATATGCTTGAAAATGTTGTAAAAGAGACGACAGCCACTGTGACCCATTCCCGTGACAGGATTTATTTCTACCTCGATGAAAATGCGTCTACCCAAGCGAGGACTGCAAGAGTTGAGGTGAAATACAAATCGGCAAACGAGGAACGGACCGATTATATTGAACTTGTGCAAGCCGGGCTCATTCCGTTTACATATAACGGCACAACATACTACATGGAGGCATACGAAGAGTACACCATGCATTATGACCCTCTTGACCCGCACGGCACCACCGGTTGGTACGACCCCGAAGGCATCCCCTGGGCAGCCGAAGGCACCCCACAAAACAACAAGGCATTTTCAGATGGAGTGCTAAACAATCCTTTTGGGGGAGATGTCATTTGGAGTCCAATTGACGTAATACATGGTAGTGACGGACAGACAATATGTAAATATATTATGGGCATCCAAACATATTCGGATTATAATGTTGACCAAATTCTAATAAATAAAATATTCCCAGAAAAATCAGTAACTGCAATAGGCTCAGCATGTTCCAAAAATAAAAAAACAAGTTCATTGAGTAATCAACAGCTACATTGGTTTTTGCCCAGTATTGAGCAATTAGGGACTATGATGACAAGTGCAAACGTTGATAAGTCAAATTTTGAAGAGTATTTTTACTGGTCAGTAAATACGGCACGTAATCCAAACAGAACCGTGAGTGGTTTAAGGGTTAGAGGAAGAGAAAACCCATTTCGCGCAAGGGCAACTAAACTGAATTCTAATGGATCTCTAGTCTTAAGTGAGGTCACTAATACAGTTTGGGGATATCCTTCATCAACTTCAGATGATGCTGTCACAAGTGACTATACCTCTGGAGACTATAATTCAATAAGTTATCCGAATGGGGGTAGGACTTTGAGGACGCAGAAGCTGAGGGTGAGGGCTATAAGGGTTGCTGACGGTGTGAGCACCAATTAAAGGCGCGGGTATGCCGCTTCTATGACTTTTGCCGAGATTGAGTATGGTGTGCCGTCACTTGTGCGCGGTTTGCCGCTCTTGACATAGTATAAGTTACGCTGTTTGTCCCAAGAGGGGAATGTGAGCTGGCGTGTCTCTCCTCCGGGAATATTTACATGCAGCTTTACATTACGCTTGTGCATCTGCCGCCCGCTTTCATCAAAATATGTGATTTCCAAGTCAATGAAGCACAATGTGCGACGTGATGCATTAGTGACGAAGATACTTTCCTTAGTGGAGCGCAACGGCTTGTCGTAGCCGGACAAACGTATCATTCCGGGAGAGGGCACAAATGAGTCAAGAGTATCGGAACTGACAACGGTTTCCTTTGCGGGTGTGACTTTAAGTCCGCGGCGCGTGGTCTTGTCAGCAGACGCAGCTACAGCACAAAGCACCAACAGTGTCAAGATTAAATATTTCATAGATAACGCGGTTCTGCGGGGATTTCCGGTTCAGGGAATATCTTGATGCATCCCAACGGCGCCTCGCCGGTATTATCGTTTCTCCTCACCGCATAGCGGAACATATATGGGAGCATCCTCCAGAAGTTGAATGAGTATTTTGACTTAACACGTTTAAAGACCAAACGCGAACCGCCTTCTCCAAGGGTAAGAGTAAAATGCTTTGCCGCTGTGAGCCGCGCTTTTCTGCCTGCGGAACTATAAATCATAGCGTCAAAAACATCGCTTTTTGCACTCGGAGCAATCTTTCCCATGATTGTGCCGGGCGGAATAGTCCGGTTCTCGCTCCGAACGACAACCATGTCATATGCAGTAGCGCCCGGCAATTGGGCACGGTCACTGACACGCTCTATAGCAACAGTCGCTCCCGTGTTCGGGAATTGCCATATACCCTCAATGCGGTGGGGACCGAGTTCAGCAATCCTGCTCCTGATATCCTTAACCTCCGCATACCCTTCAAGCGGAGCGGGTGACTCCTTCGGCAAGGATACCGGAGGCAATGCACAGGCACAGCATGCCCACACCGACAGAAGAGCAGAGAGGATAATCCGCATAAGCCTTATGAGTTGGACAAGCTGTAGCTGATTCCCAAACTGAATATTTCCTTAAACTGGAATTTATGCCATGACTCCCCGGCTCTGGGAGTAGTGGTGTCATAGCGGAGATGCGCATAAATCTGAGTTGTAAGGTAGCGGTTTATGTTAAACTTGACAGTATGTTCCCAGTCAGCCTGAAACAGCTTGTAGTCAGTGAAGAGGAACATCCGTGATGAATAGACGATGTTGTAGGTCATCTTCCATGTCATATTATACTCCGCACTGCTACCAATCTTATTTACAGTGTGATGCCCCGGCTTGATATCATAGTTCTCCGGATTCATCCTGCTGCTGAAGCAAGTGCGCAACTGCCATGACAGGGGCGCTATAGATGAATTGAATGTCAAGGTCTTGCGCTTGTTCTCATACCCGTAAGTCATACCGAGACCGACGTTCAGCTCACCGGGAGACATGAATGCGGAGCGAAGAGTATTTGAGTTTGCCTTGTAGCTTTGCAGCATCTGGGTCTTGAACTGCAGGTTTGCAGAATAGTACCATCTGCGGAAAGCCTTGTAACCGAAAGTGCTGTTGATTTGGAAAAGATCCTCGCTTATATTGTAGGAGCGGACAGTGTCATCCGGCGCGCTGTTTATGCCGAGCTTATAAGAGATATTGGTCTCAAACAGGAGCTTTGGATAGTACTTCTGGTTGAGCTTGATATTATACACAAGGTTCAGGAGTGCGACCAAAGAGCGGTTTCCACCCTGATACCAGTTTGGCGACACATAAGCCTGGCTGAACTGCGCCGAAGCGTTGAAACTATGAAGCCACTTGATCTGCTTAAAGTTGAGCAGGTTGCTTATATCCTCTTTCTCTTCACCGGTAATCTCCTCCTGCAATATAATACGGGTTGTAACCGGGTCGACAAAAGCATTGTAATGCGCCGGAGGCTCGGGAAGGTTGCGGATATTATACTTCACCATATCGGGATTATTGGCGATGAAATTCTGCTTTGCCCTCTTGTACAGCAGATATCCGAAATTGAGGTCATCAATCCAGTCAAAAGCCTCCCCTACCACAGCCGGTCTTTTTTGAGGGATAAGCTCAAGGGAATCGAGGATTTCCCAGTTATCATAAACCAACGGTGCGGAATATGTTGCCGCGGGGATAGAGTACATGTGGCGCAAAGGATTGGTAATGACCGTATCCGGCTCGATATTAGCGGAATCAAGCAGGCATACATCCTCTCCTATCTCCTCATCGAACCAAGGGAGGATTACCAATGTGTCGCTTTTAACGGGGAGCACAGTTTTTTTAGAGAGACGGAAAATGTCGACATTCTGAGCGCAAACGGGTGACACCGCCATAAGTGCGGCAATCGCTATGGTTATGGTGCAAAAAACTTTTCTCATGCAAAATAAGTTGAACGTTAGCATCTGTGATGCACAAAATTACAAAAAATATATGTGCCGCACAAAAATACGCCCTCCGCACACTTAATTGTGCCCCGAATTAACGGGTACAAAAAGGACGCGCCGGCGGGCGCGTCCTTGGGGTTGGGTCTGCAATATTAAATTTCTATCAGTCGATGCCGAGGTCTTTCTTGATGGTCTCGATTTTAGCATCAGCTGCTGCAACCGCCGCGTCATATTCTTCCGCAGTCTCCATCTTGCCTCTTACTTCAACATAGAATTTAATCTTAGGCTCTGTTCCGGAGGGACGAACTGAAATTTTTGTGCCGTCCTCAGTGAAGTACTGGATAACGTTTGAGGTTACAGGCATGTCAATCATCACTGTCTTGCCGGAGATAGCATCAGTTGCACGGAGGGTTTCGTAGTCCTTGATAGTAATTACAGGGCTTCCACCGATGCTCTTGGGCGGGTTTGCACGGAAATTCTTCATGATTTCCTGAATTTCTTCCGCACCTTTCTTGCCCTGACGCACCAATGAGATGCCTGCCTCGCGTGAGAAACCGTACTTGATGTAGATATCCTGAAGCATCTGCATGAAGTTGAGTCCTTTTTCTTTTGCCCATGCAGCAGCCTCAGCAAGGAGTGAAACGGCTGAAACAGCGTCTTTGTCACGAGCGAAGTCCTCAGCGAGGAACCCGTAGCTCTCTTCACCACCGCCGAGGTAACGCGCTGTGTTCTCGTGGTCGCGGATAACAGCGGCAATCCACTTGAAGCCGGTGTAGCAGTCAAACATACGGATGTTGTTTTTGTCGGCGATGCTCTTGATTGTCTCTGTGGTAACGATAGTCTTAACGATATATTCCTGACCGTTAAGCTTGCCGAGCTCGGCATTGCGTGTCATGATATAGTTAAGGAGAATCATAACAATCTGGTTACCGTTAAGAAGGATGTATTCTCCAGCAGCGTTTCTGGTAACAGCACCAACGCGGTCGGCATCGGGGTCGGAAGCCATCACGAGGTCAGCGCCAACTTCTTTAGCCTTAGCGATAGCCATTGCCATTGCAGAGGGTACTTCGGGGTTGGGTGAAGCGACTGTGGGGAAGTTTCCGTCAGTAACATCCTGCTCGGGAACATGGATAATGTTCTTGAAGCCGTAGTTGGCAAGTGATTCGGGAATGAGGTTTACGCCTGTGCCGTGGATGGGGGTGTAAACAATCTTCATATCCTCATTTGCCTTGACTGCATCGGGGCTGAGCTGGAGCCCTTTGATAGCGGCGAGGAAGGCATCGTCAACTTCCTTGCCGATAATGGTGATATTTGATTTGTCGCCGTTGAACTTGATTTCCTCAACTCCTTTGATGCGGCCTACATTGTCAATGATATTGGTGTCGTGGGGCGCGATAATCTGCGCTCCGTCCTCCCAATAAGCCTTGTAGCCGTTGTATTCCTTCGGGTTGTGGCTTGCAGTGATGTTTACACCGCTCTGGCAACCGAGGTGACGGATAGCGAACGAGAGCTCCGGAGTGGGACGGAAGCTGTCGAAAAGATAAACCTTGATGCCATTCGCAGAGAAAATGTCAGCGACTATTTCAGCGAAAAGACGGCTGTTGTTGCGCACATCGTGACCTACCGCAACAGATATCTGGGGAAGACCTGCGAAAGCTTCCTTAAGGTAGTTTGCGAGACCCTGGGTTGCAGCGCCTACGGTATAGATGTTCATGCGGTTTGAACCAACGCCCATGATACCGCGGAGACCACCGGTGCCAAATTCAAGGTCCTTGTAGAATGCCTCAATGAGTTCAGTCTTATCCTCTGCGTCGAGCATACGCTGAACTTCCTTTCTTGTTTCCTCATCGTAGCCCTCTCCGAGCCATACCTGCGCTTTCGCCACGACAGCGTCAAGCAGTTCCTTGTTATTTTCCATATCAGTAATTTAGTTTAATGATGTCAGATTTGTGGTATGTCACAAATTTACAGTAAATCTGCGGATTTGCCAACAAGGCAAAGCAAAAATTTCAAAATAAAAAAGAATCCCCGGCGCTTTCGCACCGGGGACTCCGCGTCACTTATTTATATAATTCTTACGAGATGTCTCGTTAGGGCTGAGTGAAGATTACGATACGGTTCCAGTTGTTGGTGTCGTAAGGCTGAACATCACTGCCGTTAGCCTGGATTGTGAGGCGAGAAGCGGAAACTCCGTAGTTTACGAGTGCGTCAACAACTGACTGACCGCGACGCTGTGAGAGTTCCATGTTGTAAGCTGATGTGCCGGTATCCTTGTCAGCATAGCCCTGTACGATTACGTTTGCGGTGGGGTTAGCTTTCATCCATTCAGCTACGTTGTAAACGTTAACCATTTCTTCGTCTGAAATCTTGGCGCTGTTGATCTTGAAGCGTACTGAGGTGAGCATGGGTGACTGAACAACCACTTCCTGAGCAACTACTTCGGGGCAAGGAAGCTGAGCTTCTGCTGCTGCGAGAGCTGCGGCTGTAGTAGCGAGTTCTCCGCGGAGTGCGTTAACCTGACCGTTAAGCTGGTTGATGTAGCCGAGGTATTCGCAAGGATTGTATGATGAGTACTGACGACCGCCGATGTTGAAGAGGAAACCACCATAAACATTCACGTTAGCTTCGATGGGAGCACCAGATGCAACATTGTTGAAGTTGTCACCGTAGAAGTTCACACGACCTTCAGCGAAGAAGTCAACATATTTGCAGAGGCGGAGGCGGAGCTGGAGACCTGCAGAAACAGGAAGAGTCCATTCTTTAGTTTTGTAGTGTCCGTCACCGTCGGGAATGCTTGCGGTAGCAGGGTCAAATCCCCAAGTGTATGTGCCGCCAACACCTACGAAAGGAATGATGCTGAACACGCGGTCGGCTTTAGGTCCTGCAATTGAGTTGAACATATCCCACATGAGGTCTGCATTTGCATTTGCCATGTTAGCGCTCTGGGTCTTCTGCCAATCAAGGTGCATCTTGCCATAGTAACCTGTGATACGGAATCCAAGATAGGGACTGAACCAGTGACCGAAGCCTACATTATAGAGGGCGGTAACGTGACGTTTGTCCTTGCCCTTGTTAAGATAGTGGTCAACATAAGGAATCTGGGCACCTGCGCCTAACTGGATAAACCAGTTGTCTTTCCATGATGATGTGTAGTTGGTCTTGCATTCAACCGGAGTCTCGGTTACTACTGCCTCTTCTACAACAACTGTTTCCTGAGCCTTAGCTGTGTTCGCTGCGAACATCATAGCACCGCATCCTGCGATAGCTAAAAGAAGGTTCTTTTTCATTTCTCTCGTAATTTTTTTAATTAAACTTATTTTTTCTTTTTACTTTTTTTGTGCTGACCGCGGTTTGGAAAAACCTTGATAACCCTGCCGTGGTCGGCGTTTTGATTTAATAACATACCCTTACTTTTTTTTGTTCAAAGAAAAATGTATTTTTTTTGATTTTCTTTAAAATCACCGACAAATTAGAGTTTTCTCACTAAATTTGCACCTTAATAATAGAAGACCATTATTGCAATGCATAAAAAAAATATCGCTGTAATCGGCAGTACCGGTTCAATAGGCACCCAGACACTTGACATAGTGAGGGAACGCCCGGACAGATTCGGCATAAGCCTGCTTGCAGCCGGGAGCCGCGTAGAGGAGCTGATAGCCCAGGCAAAGGAGCATCGCCCCTCGCTTGCCGTGATTGCAGACGAATCAAAATACTCCACACTGAAAGACGCCCTCGCCCCTCTGGGAATCGAGACAGCCGCAGGGAGCAAAGCTCTTGCGGACGCGATGGAGCGGGAAGATTTTTCCACCGTCGTGACGGCTACCGTAGGTTACAGCGGCCTTGAGCCTACAATACGCGCAATCCGTGCCGGAAAAGACATCGCGCTTGCAAACAAAGAGACCCTGGTGGTTGCCGGAGAGCTGATAACAAGGATGCTCGCATCGTCCGACTCCACCATCCTGCCTGTGGATTCGGAACATTCCGCCATATACCAGTGCCTCGTGGGTGAAAACCCTGCGACAATAGACCGGCTGATAATCACCGCCTCCGGAGGACCGTTCCGCACCCGCTCACCGAAGGAGCTGCAGAATGTGACGGTTGCCGACGCGCTGCATCACCCCAACTGGAACATGGGCAACAAAATAACCATCGATTCGGCGACAATGATGAACAAGGCATTTGAAATCATCGAAGCCCGATGGCTTTTCAACATCCCGGCAGAGAGGATAGAGGCTGTGGTGCATCCCCAAAGCATTGTCCATTCAATGGTGCAGTTCTGCGACGGCGCGGTGAAAGCGCAGCTTGGAGTGCCTGACATGCATCTGCCTATCCGCTACGCGCTCGGCGACGCCACCAGAATAGACTCTCCGGAAAGACGTCTCAGCATAAGCGATTACGCGACCCTCACATTCGAGAAGCCGGATGTTGAACGCTTCCCATGCCTGAGCCTCGCTTACCGTGCGCTTGACGAGGGAGGCACCACCGCATGCACCATCAATGCGGCAAACGAGGTTGCGGTAGCCGCATTCCTTGCCGGAAGAATCAAGTTCCTCGACATTTACCGAATAATAACAAACACCCTCGACTCAACAGAATTCATCCAGCATCCCACATACGCAGACCTTGTGGAGGTGAACACTCAGGCGAGAGCCAGAGCGATGGAAACAATCAAGACCATTTCGATTTAAATTATGGAAGCATTTCTTATAAAAGCCGCCCAGCTTGTAGTCGCACTTGCATTTCTTGTAATCATCCATGAGTTCGGGCACTATATCATTGCACGCGCTTTCGGGATAAAGGTGGAAAAGTTTTACCTGTTTTTCAACCCGTGGTTTTCACTTGCCAAATGGAAGCCGAAAAAAAAGAGCGTGAAGTATGACAAGAACGGCAATGAAAAGGCGTCATGGCGCGATACCGAGTACGGCATCGGTTGGCTGCCTTTAGGCGGATATGTCAAAATCGCCGGAATGATTGACGAGAGCATGGACAAAGAGCAGCTCGCAAAACCGGCACAACCATGGGAGTTCCGCTCCAAAGAGGCGTACAAACGCCTGCTTGTGATGCTCGGCGGCGTAATATTCAACTTTGTGCTCGCAATTGTGATTTATGCGGGCATCGCATGGCACTGGGGCAACAAGTACATCCCTCTTGACCAGGCATACGAGGGGATGGATTTTGTTCCCGCCGCAATCGAAGCGGGATTCCGCAACGGGGATATCCCCCTGCTTGCCGACGGCAAGAAAATAGACTCCTCGGAAGGGGATTTCATGTATGATATCGCATCGGCAAAACAGGTTACGGTGCTTCGCAACCATACAGACACGGTGTCAATAAACCTTCCTGACGATTTTCTGCTCAAGCTGAATGATGAAAAAGGATTCATGGCTTACCGTGTGCCGGTATTCATCGCACGGCTACAGCCCGGCGAAGTTGCCGCCAAAGCCGGAATGAAGGAGGGTGACAGGATAATCGCAGTCGATGAAATTGCAACACCATCCTACACCGAGCTCACACCTGCATTGCTCGAACGCGCGGGCAAACCGAGCACGATAACGGTCATACGCGACGGCAAAGAGGTGAAAATCGACGCTACTC
>CAMWQE010000086.1 GCA_947176335.1 uncultured Porphyromonadaceae bacterium
CCCCCCTTTTTTTTTTCAAGCCGAAGACGGCATACGACATCATGCCTAGTCTCGTCGGCTCGGAGATGTGCATAAGCGACAGATCCCACCCATTATGTTGACCGCTCCAAGATTTACCGCATAGCGGATTTCAGCGGCGACATGCCTTCGGTGCAGGTGCGCGGCAGATTCGTGTCATTCGCAACACAAGGCGAGGGGGCGAAGACAAGGCTTATCGGTCTATTTTCCGATGGCAGCAAGGCAATAGAAGTGGTGTGGTTCAACCGCATCAAGAGCATACGCGACACATATCTTCCCGGCACCGAGTACATCCTTTTCGGCAAGCCGTCGGAATTTAACGGCAGGTGGAGCATGGTGCATCCGGAGATTGACCGTGCCGATTCGCCGAATATATCTACCGGGTTTCGGGGTGTGTACCCGTTGACCGAAACGCTCCGGAACCGTGGGGTGACATCGCGCGCTATATATAATATGGTGTCCGTGCTTTTGCCCCGCTGCCCGGGAATTGCCGACCCGCTTCCTCAGGAGGTTCGCGACCGGTACCGGCTCATGGGGCTCGGGGATGCGCTGCGGGCGGTGCATTCGCCGTCAAGCAATGACGAGCTGCAGCGCGCACGGCTGAGGCTTAAGTTTGAGGAGCTGTTTTATTTGCAGCTGAACATATTGCGCTACTGCCGTGAGCGGAGCGAGGCGATACCGGGATTCCGCTTCTCGCATATCGGCTATTATTTCAACAGGTTTTACAACGATTGCCTGCCATTTGAACTGACCGGGGCGCAGAAGCGGGTAATCCGTGAAATCCGTCAGGATGTAGGCACCGGCAAGCAGATGAACAGGCTGCTGCAGGGGGATGTCGGAAGCGGCAAGACCCTCGTGGCGCTCATGTGTATGCTCATGGCGCTTGACAACGGCACTCAAGCTTGCCTTATGGCTCCTACGGAGATACTTGCTACACAGCATTTTGAAACCATATCCTCACTCGCCTCGCGTATCGGGGTGAATGTGAAACTGCTCACCGGCTCTACTCCGAAGAAAGAGCGTGATGCAATCCATACAGCTCTGCTTGACGGCTCGCTTCACATCCTTATCGGCACGCATGCGGTGATTGAGGATGCGGTGCAGTTCAAGAACCTCGGTTTTGTGGTGATAGATGAGCAGCATCGTTTCGGAGTTGCTCAGCGAGCGCGCCTGTGGAAGAAAAATACGGTAGCCCCACACATACTGGTGATGACGGCAACCCCGATTCCTCGCACCCTCGCAATGACTGTTTACGGCGATTTGGACGTGTCGGTTATAGATGAGCTACCCCCGGGGCGCAAGCCGGTGCAGACCCTCCTGCGCTACGAGGACAAGCGCATGGATGTTTACCGCTCGATAGGCAGGCAACTTAAGCTCGGTAGGCAGGCATATATAGTGTATCCTCTTATCAGCGAGAATGAAAAGCTGGATTTGAAAAGCCTTGAGGAGGGGTATGATTTCATCCGCGAAGTGTTTCCGAGCTATAAAGTGGCGTATGTCCACGGCAAGATGAAGCCGTCGGAAAAAGACTACCAGATGAATCTTTTTGCCAGTGGCAAGGCTCATATACTTGTGGCGACAACGGTTATCGAGGTCGGTGTAAATGTGCCGAATGCATCGGTGATGCTTATAGAGAATGCGGAGCGTTTCGGCTTGTCTCAGCTCCACCAGTTGCGCGGGCGTGTCGGGCGTGGTGCTGACCAGAGCTACTGTGTGCTGATGACAAAGGTCAAAATTGCAAAGGAGACCCGCAGGCGCCTTGAGGTGATGACTTCCACGACGGATGGCTTTGTCGTGGCTGAGGAGGATTTGAAAATGCGCGGTCCCGGAGACCTTGAAGGCACTCTGCAGAGCGGCATGGCGGTGGACCTGCGCATAGCTTCCCTTGCCACAGACGGGCAGATTGTGCAGCTCGCCCGCAATGCTGCAAATGAGGTGCTTGACAATGACCCGACTCTATCTTCATCTGCGCTTGCGGGAGTGAGAAGGGAGATGGCGAGGATGTTTGACAAGAGTTATGATTGGAGCCGCATTAGTTAAAATCTATAGGATAGAAAATACAATAATTTGCATATTTTAAGGGTCTGATTTTACCTTAAACTTACTTAATGATTATTTCACTTATTTTCACAAATCAAATTAAATCGTTGTGTTTCAGTGTTATGCGTCTTTAAAAGGGGGCAATGTTGGCATGAAAATCAAATTTAGACTTGATAACATTTGTCCTTCGTGTAATAAATGGCTAATTTTGAGCGTCATTAATATGACAACACAAGATTAACCTGAATCAAGAGATGGAAAAAACTTTAGTAATTTTCAAGCCCAGCGCAATTGAGCGCGGCTTGGTGGGAAATATCCTTACTCGCTTCCAGCAGAAAGGTCTTATAATCGCAGGCATGAAAATGATGATGCTTGATGAGAAAATTCTGCGTGAGCACTATTCTCACCTCGTGGACAAAAGTTTCTTCCCCCTTCTTCTTAAGTCAATGATGGCGTCTCCGGTGATTGTGATGTGCCTCGAAGGCAAGGATGCAATCAATGTTGTAAGGCTTATGACCGGTGCTACAAACGGTCGCGAGGCTCTTCCCGGCACAATCCGTGGCGATTTCGCTTCAAGCAACCAGGAGAATATCATCCACGCGTCTTCTTGCCCCGAAGACGCCAAGGCTGAAGTTGCACGCTTCTTCAAGCCGGAAGAAATTTTTGATTGGGTTCCCGTTAATATTCCTTTTGTATATTCAGCGCTTGAAATAGAAAAATAATTTCTCCTCAAATAAAACGTAATGCAATTCTTCTCCAAAACTTTGGCAATATTTGCTGCCGCGCTGGTTTTCACAGCAGCGGGAGCAAACGCCCAGTACAAATTACCTCAGAAACACGACAAGCAGCATTCCGAACTCCTCGCTTCTCAGAAACCGATGGCTGCCGACATCAAGGTGGCAAACGTGCTCCGCTACATGAGCGAACTCAGCAAAGCGGAACTTCCCGATCAGGATGAGGTGTATGGTGAATATTGGGAAAGCCAGAGTGTTAATCCGTATCTCGGAGTCAATATTCCCGATGTGAAGGATTTGGATGTTAGCGGCTACTATCATCCTATCAACGGTCCCGTCACTTCCGGTTTCGGCTACCGTCCCCGCTTCGGCAGGATGCACCGTGGGGTTGACATCAGCCTGCATACAGGTGACACAATCCGTGCGGCATTTGACGGCAAAGTGCGCCTGACGAGATTTGAAAGAGGCGGTTACGGATATTATGTTGTAATCCGCCATGACAACGGCATGGAGACTGTTTATGGTCATCTGTCAAAATTCATTGCCAAGCCGAACCAGCGCGTAAGGGCAGGCGAACCGATTGCACTCGGCGGAAGCACCGGACGCAGCACCGGTCCCCACCTCCATTTCGAGACCCGCTATTACGGAATGGCTATCAATCCTGCGTTGATAATCGACTTTGAAAACGGTGTGCCTTTCAAGGATGTGTACACATTCAACAAGTCAGCGGTGGAGAAGAGCAACGTTACCCGCCGTTATGCAAAAAAGAGCCGTTCCAAATCACGCTCAACAGCATCACGCAGCAGAACAAGAAAGAAATAACCCTAAGCAAAAAATTTTTTTTCATTGAGATAGTCGTGAGCGTGATGTTTACGGCTATTTTTTTTGCTCTTCCCCTCGTTACATAAAAATTTTTATGCATAAAATTTTTTATGCATAAAAATTTTTATGTAACTTAGCCGAAACAATAAACGCATCTGCTATGGCTATATCAAACAGGGTAGGACCTCCTGTTACCGGAGATGACTTTTACGGAAGGAAACAGGAGTTGTTCCGCGCTAACGGTTTCTTGGATACTAACCACTCGCTTGCCTTGTCAGCTCCCAGACGTATAGGTAAATCATCATTCGCTAAGCGAATGATAGAGGAGAAGGCAGCTTTAGGATGGAGATGCGTATATATCGATTTGGAAGGAGTTCGTACAAGAGATGAATTTCTCCAGATTCTTATTGATGAATTTGATAAATCAGGAATTTGGCTTGAAGCGGCTAAATCTACCGGAGGCATAGTGTTCCGAATACTTGAAGCAGTGGAGGGAATAGGTTTTGTCAAGACTGATTTCTCAAAGTTGAAAGTTCCTGAAAACCTGTATGCATCTTTGTCGGAAGTTATCGACCATTCAGAGAATACACTTGTGGTTATTGATGAACTTCCATTATTTCTCGGCATCCTTGAGAGAGAGGAACAGAACAGCCGTGAGGCAGAATTTTTCTTGAATTGGCTGAGAAGCCTCCGGCAGGTTACGGACAGTAAGATACGATGGATTTTCTGCGGCTCGGTAGGACTGCATAATTTTACCCGTATGAGAAACCTGTCAATGACGATAAACGACCTTGTACCTTTTGATTTTGATGCACTGTCTGAAAAGGAAGCTTACGGTCTGGTTAAGGCATTGGCAGAGGCAGAGCAAGTGCCGTTTTCTAATGAAATGATAAATTATCTCCTTGATAAGATTGAATGGCATATCCCGTATTTTGTCCAATTGCTGTTCACTAACATAAAAAACTATCCGGAAGCAAAAAATGGTGTGACTGAAGCCATGATTGATGATGCATTTGACAGGCTGGCGCATACGGAAAACTTTAGCACATGGTCTGAGAGATTGGCGGAATATAATGGGCAGGAAGATGGTGCGCGGCTGCTATTAAGGGAATTAAGTAAGGCTTCGGGAGGTTTGGCAAGGGAGCAGTTGCTGGCAATATATTCTCAATGCACCGGAGAACAGCCTATTAAAGCGGATAATAATCTCAGCCTGATTCTGAATATGCTGGAACATGACGGATATATCATTCGCCTTGATGGTGGAATGCGTCGCTTCCGTTCGCCGTTGTTAAAAAAGTGGTGGTATTATAAGTTTGTGGAATAATGGATAATACTCTTGGCTCCATCCCATTGTCTTCCTTGGTTGTAAACGTAGATATCTTCAATACGGTGCGTTTAGAGATTGCCAACAGTGCAAATACGGTTGTGCCACAGCCTGTTGTGGTTGTTGGTGAGGAAGGGTCCGGTAAGTCAACGTTGTTAAGGCGTCTTTATGCCTTATACGGTGAATACAGGCATGTGTGGATTGACGGGAGATATATATTTGATACCGAATATATTATTGAGCGGTGCAATCCTGCTGGTGGAACACTTTTGTTTATTGATAACATGGATTTTTACCTGACACGATGCTCCTATGACGAACAATTCAGGTTGAGGCGTTTTCTCTACAATGAAGGAGCTCCTATGCTCATAGGAACAGTCAGCAAGGTTTTACCGGCTTTTACCCAATATGAAGCTCCGTTCTTCGAGGGACTCAAGCTGGTTTATGTCAAGCCTGTTCCTGATGAGGATTTAAGGGCTTTATTTAATGATGCGGAATATGACCGTGCGGCGTCACTCATGGCACTGGTTCCACCGACCATTCATTCCCTTCAGCTCATTTGGGATATTATTAAGCTGCACGATTCACCCGATAATGATATTCGTAGGCTGCTTTCCTTCTTCTCAGGTAAATATTGGAATATTTACCAAAGTTTGCCTGCAAATTCACAGCATATACTGAATGCATTCGGCGGAAATGGAAGCAGTGGAATGACAATCCCGGAGATAAGAAATAGAAATGGTTTGTCTACCAGTGTTTTGACAGCATACATTAAAAGCCTCAGGACAGCCGGAATTATAAATGTGGAAAAACTGGGTAAACGCAATTCGATATACACTGTCAAAGATCCGCTTTTCAGGATATGGCTTGACAAGTCTACCCCGGAGTTATTTGCTTAAGTTGCGGCAAATGGCTATCTTCGCAGAGGCGGTAGGGGAAGTGGAGCAGGGAAAATTGTCAAATTTCGTAAAAATGCATCCGGAGCATAACCTTTTGCCGCTGTAGGTTGTTATATTGTAAGAAAACATAAATTTAAAATGATATTGATATGAAACCACTGAACATTATTCTCGCTGTGATTGGCGGCGCTGTTGCCGGAGCTACTGTAGGTCTTCTTTTCGCACCTGAAAAGGGAGAGACCACCCGTGATGAAATCGTCAAGTTCCTCAAATCAAAAGGCATCAAGCTGAAAAAGAGCAAAATCGAAGAGCTCGCTGAGGAAATTGCAGAACAAATCAAAGACTAATCACCACTCAATAAAAGAATTATGAGTAACCTGAGCATTCTTTACGCTTTTCTTGGCGGTGCTATCGTAGGTGCCGGAGCAGCCATGCTCCTCGCTCCTGAAAAAGGTGAGACAACCCGCCGCAAAATCAAGGAGATTCTCCAGAAAAAAGGAATCCTCTGCACTGACAACGAGATTGACGCGCTTGTTGAGCAGCTCACAAGTGAAATTGACGAGCAGTAAGAGCGCATTTTATTTACGGAATATCTGTTGCAGCGGGGAGGGGATGCTCTTCGCTGCCGCAGTATGCCTATAATTACCTAACCCTAAGCCGAAATGACTGATTCATCAAACCAATACTCACATATTCGCAAGCAGTTTTCCGAATACGCCAGACTGTATATCAGATTCGCAAGGCTCACACTGGCAGAGAAAGTCACGGTATTTCTCACTGCCGGTTCTATTGCTGTTGCGGCATTCATTTTTGCGGTCATTTTCATATTCTTCATGTCAATTGCTGCGGCAAATTGGCTTGCTCCGTACATAGGGCTCGGATGGGGTTACGCTTGCATCAGCTTCATGTACCTGATTCTGATTGCGCTGTTGTTTATATTCCGCAAGCCTTTCATCATGAATCCTATAGCGCGGTTCATATCCAAGCTGTTCCTCTCCTAAACGATAATATTATTCTACACTATGGATAAGAAAGAAAAACTTACCGAAAACCATCCTGCGTGGAAAGGATATGACATTGACGAGCTGCGCTACCAGCAGGCTTATACCCAGGCACGTCTTGAAATCGAGAAGGAGCGCATGGCGGCGAGTGCGAGGAATATATATTCCAGCACTGCAATGACTAAGACCGGAGGAATTATGGGCAGGATTCTCGGAAGCCTCAACTATGTTGATTATGCCATAATCGCTTTCCGGCTCTTCCGCAAGGCGCGTGGCTTCTTCCGCCGCTGATTTATTCGGTTTGAAATATTTATGCTTTGATGATATTGGATGAATGCATGGCTGTGGAAAGGGTTATGCATTCATTTGTATAATATTCCATCATAAATGACATATATTGATTATCAAATTTGCGAATCTCTATGACTCTTGCTATCTTTGCATTGTTTAGTATGCAACTATATGATAGTGACATTTGATACGTCTCAATTAAAGATTCTTTATGAGGAGGGTAGAAATCCGGATAAAAAGACTCGGTTTCAGCCGGATATTATCAGGCGGTATCAGAAAGCAATCAATTTTCTGAAGGAGCATCGTCAATAGAAGCGCTCTGGAAAATACATTCTTTGAATTATGAAGTGCTTTCCGGAGATAAAGCAGGACTTTCCTCAGTCAGGGTAAATGACCGGTATCGGATAGAATTTACGGTTGAGATAAACAATCAGGAGCCTGTTCTGACTATATGTAATGTCATTGAATTGTCAAATCACTATAAATGATTTAAGATGGAAGTCAAGGTAGAAGGAGTTTCACCGGAAATGATAGCCAATAATCTGAATCCCAGTAATCCAATCCATCCTGGTGAGATGATAAAGGATGAGATAGAGTACCGTGGTATCTCGCAAAAAGCACTTGCGGCGGAAATTGGTATTCCGGCATCGGTGCTGAATGAAGTGCTCAACGGCAAGCGTGCCGTTACTACTGAGTATGCCTTATTACTGGAGGCTGCTTTGGGCATAGAAGCTGATCTGTGGCTCAGACTCCAGTCAGAGTATAATAAGCAAGTGGCAAAATCTGATCCGGACTTTATAGCGAGGCTTGCAAAAATCAGGCGTATAGCTGCTTTTCTTTAAAAAAGAGCAATTTTGAAGTAAGTTATTTCATCACATTTCAATTACTGCTATGAACGATTATATAGAGGTAAGGTATGACCTTGACCCATGCAATGAAACATTTACCGATGTTATTGCCGCGATTCTTGCCGATCGCGGCTTTGAAAGCTTCGTGCCTGATGAAGCGGGATTGACTGCATATATAAAGAAAGAGGAGTTCACTCCCGAATGTACGGATATAGCTGATATGCTCCCGTTTGAATGTCGGATTGACGTCAGCCGCGATGTCATAGAAGGTCAGGACTGGAACGCGGAGTGGGAGAAAAATTATTTCAAACCTATAGTTATCGGCAATGAATGTGTAATCCACAGCTCGTTTCACAAAGATGTGCCCTCATGCCGCCTTGACATTGTAATCGACCCCAAAATGGCGTTCGGCACCGGACATCATGCGACTACCTCGCAGATGGCTGAGAGAATCATGGCGACTGACATGCGCGGCAAAAAGGTGATAGACATGGGAACAGGTACCGGCATACTGGCGCTGATTGCCGCAATGGAGGGAGCGTCGGAAGTCATTGCCGTAGAGATTGATCCTGCCGCACATGCCAACGCTCTTGAGAACATCGCACTCAATTCCCATTCCGAAATCGATATGCGTCTCGGTGATGTGAAGTGCATCGAAGGTATCGGTGATGCGGATATTCTGCTTGCAAATATCAACCGTAATATTATCGTCGGAGACATCGAAGCCTATTCCCGCGCTTTGGTTCCCGGCGGAAAGATGTTTTTGAGCGGATTCTACACCGGGGACATTCCCGTGATTACCGATGAAGCGAAAAAATATGGATTGTCGCTGGAGGCGGCTACTGAAAAAGATAAATGGGCTTGCATAACACTCACAAAAGCGATTGAATGATGAAAAAATTACTGGCACTCCTTATTATAATATGTGCATCTGTCGGAGCGGTACAGCTCAG
>CAMWQE010000087.1 GCA_947176335.1 uncultured Porphyromonadaceae bacterium
TTATCAAAGCAACCACAGTATGACCGTCGGCAGTCGGGAGCAGGGCGAGCTCATAGGTCGAGGCATCAGTCATGCTGATGTCTACCTTAGCCGGGGTTATAGCCGTTATCCTCGACTTGCCGTCCATCGCGTTTTTAGATGCCGTAGCCATTCCGCTGTTAAAATAGTCTATCATATCCAGCTTGGTATTATGGTCAAGCAACGGAAAAACATTCTGCGGAGCATCTGCAAACGCCTTCGATGCGGTCAACTGGGCGAAAGCTGCGCCTGCGCCAAGCAGTAGCATTGTAGCTACAGCAAAAATTCTTGATAATTTCATTAGCGGTTTATTTCTTCTTTGATTTCTTTGTCTTTTTTACGGACGAGCGGCTTTTTTTCAGGAAATACTCGTAGGTAGATTCCGGCTCGTTGTCCGTGTCTGTATTTTTATAGCGCCTTGTACTTGCGCGGGCATAATCCTTGTCCGGATCAGCGATTTCGCTATAGATACGTTTGCCAAGAAAATCAGCGCCGGTAAGCCCGGTGACAACCCTGCGCGCCTCGGCTTTAGGCACATCGAAAAGTGAATAGTGAGGCATAAGGTCAATCCTGCCTACATCCACCCTCTTGCCCTCGACAAGATGGTTGAGCATATCAATCAGGTTTCCGGCATAGAACCCGTCGCCTTTTCCGGCATTGATGTAGATTCTCGCCATTCCTCTTTCTGCGGTCCTGCGGTCTTTCTCCTTCTCATTTCGGGGTCTTTCATGCTCCTTCTTATCTTTCCTCTCCTTTTTAGGCTTTTCATCGATAAAGTCAATAGAAGGAGCGTCACGATAATATTCAAGAAGTCGGTTGAATTCAAGCGAAAGCACTCTCTTGAGCAAATCTTCCTGTGACAGCCAGCTCAGCTTGCGGCTCACACCGGGCATGTATTTGTTGATTTCCTCATCATCGACTTTCACCTTTTCTATGCGGTCAGCAAGATTGTAGAGCTGTTTCTCAATGATATGCTCGGGAGTCGGCACCTCCTTACGCTCGAACTTCTTGCCGATTTTCTTCTCTATTTCGCGGAGTTTGCCTTTCTCACGGGAGTGGATGATTGCCACGCTGACGCCGGTTTTGCCCGCACGTCCGGTACGACCGGAGCGGTGGGTATACACAGCGGTGTCATCAGGCAATCCGTAGTTGATTACATGGGTAAGGTCATCTACGTCAAGACCTCTCGCCGCAACGTCAGTCGCCACAAGCAGAGTTATCACCCTGTCGCGGAATTTCTTCATCACGATGTCACGCTGCTGCTGCGACAAATCACCATGGAGAGCATCGGCATTGTATCCGTCCTGTATCAGCTTGTCAGCAATCTCCTGGGTATCCCGGCGGGTACGGCAGAAGATAATGGCATAGATATTGGGAGTATCATCGGCAATACGTTTAAGAGCGAGGTATTTGTCTCGCGCGTTTACCATATAATATATATGCTTGACGTTTGCAGAACCCTCATTGCGGTTGCCTATCACGAATTCTACGGGAGAATGCATATACTTCTTGGCAATCTTCGCAATCTCATCCGGCATTGTGGCGGAGAACATGAGCATCTTCCTCTCATCCGGCACATGCGCGAGTATTGCATCGATGGAATCAAGAAAACCCATGTTGAGCATCTCATCCGCCTCGTCAAGAATAACGGTGTGCACGTCGCTCAAATCCACAACACCTCTTTTAATAAGGTCAATCAATCGTCCCGGAGTAGCTACAATAATCTGCACTCCACCTTTCAAAGCGCGTATCTGGCTCTCGATACTTGAGCCTCCGTACACAGGGAGCACCTTTACCGCAGGCATGTATTTGGAGAAATCAGCAAGGTCGCTGCCAATCTGAAGACATAGTTCGCGGGTAGGAGATAGGATAAGCGCCTGAGGCTTGTTGATTTCAGGATTGATGCGCTGAAGCACCGGCAAACCGAAAGCCGCGGTCTTACCTGTGCCTGTCTGGGCAAGCGCGACAACATCAGTGTCCTCATTCAAAAGATGCGGTATCACCTTTTCCTGAACCGGCATCGGGTTCTCAAATCCAAGTTCTTCTATAGCGCGGCGCAAATCATCTCTTACGCCCAATTCTTCAAATGTCTTCATTTTCGATATATATTTAAGTTACAAAGATACAACAATCCGAAACAACATTTATATCACTGTTTATCAAAATTTCACTCTTTATTTGCTAAATTCGCGTCAGTTTCAGAGCCGTGCCCGCAATAACGGAGGGATATAGGACGTTTGTACAATGTTGAAAGATATTTATTTAATACGACGTCGGGGAGCATGGGCGCTCCTGATTGCCGCAGCCGCAGTTGTGGTGTTCTTCCTATGCTTTTCAAACAGACTCATCAAAGACCTTGCGGCGCAGGAGCGGGAACGGATGGAGATATGGGCGGACGCCACGAAGAGGATTGCTGGCGAGTCCGGTGACGGGCAAGGCACTGACGTGGACTTTATGCTGAGCATAATAGAAGCGAACCATACCATACCGGTGCTGCTCGTGGACAATGACGATAATATTATCTTTCACCGAAATTTCGCACTCCCCGAACCTGTTGACAGCAGTGGCATCAGTCCGGTATCTGAAACAAATGCCCTGTTCCTGAAAAAACAGCTTGATGAGCTCAAGCGCGGCAACAACCGTATTGACATCGCCATTGACTCGGCAAGCGTCCAGCATTTGTATTACCGCGATTCAGCCCTGCTGCAACGCATGAGTTACTATCCCTATGTGCAGACCTTGGTAATGCTCGCATTTGTGGCTATGGTTTATTTTGCCGTGACAGCTACAAAAAAAGCGGAGCAAAACAAGGTCTGGGTCGGGCTGACAAAAGAGACGGCGCACCAGCTCGGCACCCCTATCTCATCCCTCATAGCGTGGAACCAGATACTGGCGGCAAACGGTACTGACCCCGATATTGTCGCTGAAATGGACAAGGATGTGAACCGGCTCGCATCCATAGCGTCAAGATTTTCCAAGGTAGGTTCACGTCCTGAACTGGAACCGGCGGCTGTGGATGAAATAGTGAGTCATTGCAGCGATTATATGCGCACAAGAATATCGAAAGCAGTGGTAATGAACACCATGCTTAATAGCGGAAATGCTCAAAGCTCCATATGCACACCTCTCATGGAATGGGTTATGGAAAACCTCATAAAGAATGCGGTGGATGCCATGGCAGGTGAAGGCAATCTTTACATATCAACCGCTATCGACAGCACCGGAAATCTCATAATGATAGATGTGACGGACACCGGCAAAGGACTGCCAAGAAAGCACTTCAAGACCATCTTCCGCCCGGGCTTCACGACCAAAAAGAGAGGATGGGGGCTTGGGCTGACACTCGCACGCAGAATCGTTGAGGATTATCACCGCGGACACATTTTCGTAAAAAATTCCGAACCGGGGAAAAGCACCACCATAAGAATCGAACTCCCTCTTTTAACTCAATAAAAAACCAGGCACTATGCACTACGGCACTAACGATGACATAAGAAAAACATTATTTGTGAGCGACCTTGACGGCACATTGCTCAGCGACAACGCCCGGGTGTCTTCAATCACCGCACGCATAATTTCAGAACTCTCCCATGAAGGGGCTCTGATTTCCGTTGCCACAGCACGCACACCGGCAACCGTCGATCCGCTCCTTGCCCACACGTTCACCACCATCCCCGCGATAGTGATAACCGGGGCGGCGATGTGGAACCGGAGGTACCGCCACTATGAGAATGTACGCACGATAGCTCCCGAAGCAGCGACAACAGCAATCACGGCTTGCCGCAACGCGGGTCTTAAACCTTTCATCTACACCTTAGGAGTCGAAAATGTGCTTCATGTGTACCATAACGGCGGACTGAGCAACAAGGAAGAGAAGTTTGTTTACGACCGCAGAGGATTGCCGCTCAAAAAATTCCACCTCGATGAGCCCGCAGGAGAAAAGGACTCATTTGAATCCACCCTGCTCGTGCTTGTGATGGGAGATGTTGACACCATCTTTAATCTTGCCGAGACCCTTGGCATGGACAATAGGCTTTCGATATCCGCCTATCAGGACTCATACAACCGCACGACCGGAATAATTGAGATTTTAGGCGAAAATGTGTCGAAAGCAAGCGCGGTAACACACCTTAAAGAGATGACCGGGGCTGAGCGCCTGACTGTTTTCGGCGACAATCTCAACGATTTGCCGATGATGGCGATTGCAGACACTTCCGTTGCCACGGCAAACGCCGTTGAGCAGGTAAAGGAAGCGGCGGACATTGTTATAGGTTCGAACAACGATGACTCGGTTGCGAGATACATACTCGAATCCCTGTCTAAAACAGGGTTCTGAGCACATCAAGGCTTTTCAGCCCTGACAGCGGCGCATGGTGCATTGAAAGGAAATGCAGGATACCGTCAAGGGTTTCATTACGCTGCTCGCGTGTAAACCTGAAAAGGTGCATGTTTTCCAGAGTCATCCTCTCAAGGAGCGCCACGCTCCCCGAACGCTCCGCTGACACGAAATTTCTGTGAAGCGGCGCGCTCCTGCGGAATATCCCCCCATCCATATCAAAAACCGCCCCCGGATAATACTCCGATGTGTCCGGGCTCACACCGAGACAGCGGCCCATGCCGTAAAGAAACCACAGGTGAAAATTAGCGGCACGCGCACCCTCTATGCCGTCAAGCGCCAGAACAGAGCTTTCAACAAACCGCCACACCCCCTCGTCCCGCTGGCTTTCACGCAAAAGCGAGCCAAGCACCTCTGCGATGAATAACGCTATGGCACATTTCACAGGATTGCTCCGCAAGCCTGCGAGGGGATAAATGGCACGCATCTCCCCTATCCGGTGTATCTCCCTGTCCGGTCTGATGTCTGCAACGCACTCCAGCAGCCCGAGCGGCTGGGTAAGAGCGCGTCGGCGTGACGCTTCGCGCCCCTTGCCGTCACCGACCAGAAACGACACCCTGCCACCCTCCAGGGAATAAGCGGAAAGTATGCTATGGTTGTCGCTGTAGCGCACAGTGCGCAGGCATATTATGTGCATTTTTTGCTTCATACAACACAAAATTACAACTTTCCCGGACTATTGGCACAATTTAAACACTTGCTTTTACCTTATTACTCATATTAATTTAGTAACTTTGTGCGATTTTTACGAAGAACAAAGATTTAGACAGACAGATTTATGTTACAACCAATCAAGAAAACCATCTCGCTGCCTGACGGCCGGACTATAACTCTCGAGACCGGCAAGCTCGCCAAGCAGGCGGATGGAGCGGTAGAGCTGCGCATGGGCAACACCATGATTCTCGCCACCGTTGTTTCCGCAAAGGAGGCTGGCGAGGGTGTCGATTTCATGCCCCTGCAGGTAGAGTACAAGGAGAAATTCTCATCATTCGGACGTTTCCCCGGTGGATTCCTCAAGCGTGAAGGTCGTGCTTCTGATTATGAAATCCTCACATCACGCCTTGTTGACCGTGTACTCCGCCCCCTTTTCCCCGACAATTACCACGCTGATACATTTGTAAACATCACACTGTACTCAACTGACGGTGTGGACATTCCCGACGCTCTTGCAGGACTTGCCGCTTCGGCTGCAATCGCAGTGAGCGATATACCTTTCAACGGTCCTATCTCAGAGGTGCGTGTTGCTCGCATCGACGGCGAATTCGTAATAGACCCCACTTTCGAGCAGCTTGAAAAGGCTGACATGGAGCTCATGGTCGGCGCTACATACGACAACATCATGATGGTGGAAGGCGAAATGAACGAGGTGAGCGAGGCTGAACTCCTTGCCGCCCTCAAAGCAGCCCATGACGCTATCAAGGTGCAGTGCGTTGCCCAGATGGAGCTTGCCAAGGAAGTCGGCATCGCAAAGCGCGAATACTGCCACGAGGTCAACGACGAAGAGCTTCGCAAGGACGTTCACGACAAGTGCTACGACAAAGCATACAAAATCGCTCAGGCAGGATGTGCTGACAAGCACTGGCGTCAGGAGCAGTTTGATGCAATATGCAAGGAGTACATCGAATCACTCCCCGAAGAGGAGCGTGACGAGAAGACCCCGCTCGTAAAAAGATATTACCACGATGTTGAAAAAGAGGCTGTGCGCCGCTGCATCCTTGATGAAGGCACCCGCCTTGACGGACGCAAGACAACTGAAATCCGCCCCATCTGGTGCGAAGTGGACTACATTCCCGGACCTCACGGTTCCGCTGTTTTCACCCGTGGTGAAACCCAGAGCCTTTCAACAGTCACACTCGGCACAAAGCTCGATGAAAAGATTGTTGACGATGTGCTCAACCAGGGCAAGGAAAGATTCCTCCTCCACTATAACTTCCCCCCCTTCTCCACCGGCGAGGCTAAAGCGCAGCGTGGAGTAGGACGCCGCGAAATCGGCCACGGAAATCTCGCTCACCGTGCGCTCAAGCGTATGTTCCCCGATGATTTCCCCTATGTTTGCCGTATTGTCAGCGACATCCTTGAGAGCAACGGCTCATCATCGATGGCTACCGTTTGTGCCGGCACCCTCGCGCTGCTTGATGCAGGCGTAAAGATGAAAAAGCCTGTCAGCGGCATCGCCATGGGTCTTATCACAGACACTGACAATGCTAAATATGCCGTTCTTTCCGATATTCTCGGCGATGAGGACCACCTCGGAGACATGGACTTCAAGGTAACAGGCACACGCGACGGCATCACAGCTACGCAGATGGATATCAAGTGCGACGGACTCTCTTATGAGATTCTTGAGCGCGCACTCCTGCAGGCTCGTGACGGTCGCCTACATATCCTCAACATCATCGAGCAGACTATTCCCGCTCCCCGCGAAGACTACAAGCCTCACGTTCCCCGCATCGTCACCATGCTCATTCCCAAAGAGCTTATCGGTGCTGTTATCGGCCCGGGCGGAAAAGTCATCCAGGGTATTCAGGAAGCAAGCGGTGCTACTGTCAGCATAGACGAGATAGAGGATGGCGGCTATATCGAAGTTGCCGCTTCAAACAAAGCCGCTATCGACAAAGCGCTTGAAATGATTAACGCTATCGTTGAGCTCCCCGAAGAGGGCAAGGTTTATTCCGGCAAAGTCCGTTCTATCCTTGATTTCGGTGCATTCGTTGAATTTATGCCTAACCGCGACGGACTCCTCCACATCTCGGAGATTTCATGGAACAGGCTTGACGATATGGCTGCTTCCGGACTTAAGGAGGGTGACACAGTAGAAGTGAAGCTCATTGAAATCGATAAGAAAACAGGTAAATACCGCCTTTCAATGCGCGCGCTCCAGCCCAAACCGGAAGGCTATGTTGAAAGGGAGAGAGCTCCCCGCGCTGACCGTCCACGCCGTGAGGGTGACCGCCCCCGTGGTGACCGCAACGATCGCGGCCCCCGTAGAGACAACCGCGGTCCCCGCCGTGACAATCGTGACAACCACGAAAATAATCAGTCTGCGGAATAACAAAACATTAGAGAGAGAGTTATTATTATATATTTGAGAGCAAAATAATTTTGTGGGTCAGGCCTTCGAAGTGATTCGCGGGTCTGACATTTTTTATGTACTTGCACGATTCATCCTTCACATAAAAAATCCCCGCATACCTTTACATCGGCAAACGGGGAAATTACAGTAAGTGCTATTGCCTCAGTCTTTCATCAGACTGTCAACTTTTCTCATCAGGTATCCTTCGCCATACCCTGTCCAGACATTCTTTATAACACCATCGGGAGTGATGAATACATAAAATGGAATACCCATATTACCGAACTTGTCAAAGACCATTACGCCCTCATCCCGGTAACCATTCCATTGGATACCATTCAGCTTATATCTGTCCAATGCCTCTTTCCATATATGCGCTTCATCCTGACTCACGCTCACAAAGGCAAGTTTGTCGGCATACTTTGTCGCGACCTCTTCCGCCTCAGCAAAGGACATTACGCACGGTCCGCAGCCGGCACTCCAGAAATCGAGCAATATGGATTTTCCCTCGAATTCTGACAAATCATGCGTTTTGCCATCCACATCCACAAATTCCGCATGAGGCATCACATCTCCGGTTTTCAAATTACCGTCAATCGACATCAGCGCTTTTATTCTCTTTCCGTATTTAGTTGCATATTGCTCATCATCAATCCTGTTGGTCAAACCCAAAATCATCTCCGCATCAGATCTATCCGGATTATTACGCAGCATATCCACTAAATTAAGGCACTCATACAACCATATATCGTCTATTGGTGCAGTTGCCATATATGCAAGTTTCTTTGCGTCAACTATACTGTTACAGGGAGCGGATTTCTTGCGTAATGCATTTATTTTCTTCCATGTTTCCCTTTCCACCTCTTCCGCACCTTTATTTTCAACATAAATATAATACATGAGATCCGTCTCCTCAATGCTGTACTTCAGGGCTTCTTCAAACTCAGGCATCTGGCTTGCTGTCACTGCTGTAATGCTTTCTTGCAGAGGAGAAGGGCTTTCCACAGTCCATAAAGGATATAGCACGCCATCACCGGTAATATTTATTTCCGCTCCCGGGAATACTACGATTTTTGAAAACCGGTTAGGGAATCCACGCCCGTCAACTATAAGATATAAGATATTGTTTCCATCATTGACATTGCCAGTCAAGGTGAAACTACCGTCACATATCGTATCTGCCACTATTGTCTCCACCACCTTGCTTAAAGGACGCAACAAACGCACTACTGCACTATCCGGCACATTCGTCACCTTACCGGTTATACGGAAATTGTTCTCCGCATTCTGAGCATAGCTGCTCAGGCATACAGCGACAAGCGCTGCCGCTACTAATCTCAATTTCATATTCAAAACTACTAAGTTAACTACCTTTATATATACTACCTTATATA
>CAMWQE010000088.1 GCA_947176335.1 uncultured Porphyromonadaceae bacterium
GCAGAAATATATAGCTAATCTGAGCGGAGGAGAACGATGCCGGCTGCAACTTGCAGTAGTGATGATGCGCTCCCCTAACTTCTTGATTCTTGATGAGCCGACCAATGACCTTGACATCATGACCCTGACAGTGCTTGAGGATTACCTGCGAGAGTTCAACGGATGTGTCATTGTCATCAGCCATGACCGTTATTTTCTCGACTCCATAACAGACCACCTGTTTGTCATGGAGGGTGAAGGAAGAGTCAAGGACTTTCCCGGAAATTACTCCGAGTACCGCGAATGGCGCAAGGTTTGCGACAAGGAGGCGGAGAAAAGCAAGTTGGAAGCAGCGACGGAAACTCCCAGAAAGGAGAAAACTCCTAAAAAAGAGCGTAAGACTTTTGCGGAGCGCAAAGAGTTTGAGCAACTTGAAAAGGATATCGAGGCGCTTACAGAGGAAAAAGCGACACTTGAGCAACTGTTCAATTCAGGAGGCAACTCAGAGGAGATTATGAAAGCCTCCCGGCGCTACGAGGAGGTGAAAGAGCTCCTTGATGAAAAGGAAATGCGCTGGCTTGAACTGGATGAGAAAGGCTAAGGCAACCAGAAGCAACGCACAAGCGTTGTATTCATTATCATGGCATCCATACATTTCATAGCTTCAAGAATCAGGCATAGGCTGCGGATAGTTGCCGCGGACTATAACAGGTACATTCACCGGAGCATGGATGTTATCAGGCTTGGAACTGCTGTTTTAGGAATCCTTTCATTTATCGCATCCATCGGGTTTGTCGTCAGCCTTGTAATATGGGGCGGCTATAAACACACCGTGCAGGAGGTTGCTGCAATAGACCGCTGGGTAAGGATTATTCAGGGCATATTTATCGCCAATGTGCTGTATGGGCTGCTGTTCCGGCTCAGGCACACTATAAAAGAGTCGCGCCTGTTCAAATGGGTTATAGACATTGCGGTGCTTATAACAGCGCTTCCCTGGATTTATCCCCGACCTGCACATCCGTGGATTCCGTTTCTTGACGCGTTCCTTTACAGCAAGGCATTCCTGCTCTCGGCATTAGGAGCCTATGCCGCGCTTACTATCTGTGTAAGCATCATCCGCTGTATAGGCAGGCGCACCAACCCGTCGCTGTTGCTTTCCGGCAGTTTCCTTGTTTTCATTATCATAGGGTCATTCCTGTTGATGCTCCCGGAATGTTCTTATACTGGAATCAGCTATCCCGATGCACTTTTTGTCAGCACGAGTGCTGTTTGCATCACCGGGCTTACTCCTGTGGACATTTCTCTCACTTTCACTCCGCTCGGCATAGGAATCCTTGCTGTGCTCATGCAGATTGGAGCCTTGGGCGTAATGACATTTACAAGCTTTTTCGCCCTATTCTTCAGTGGCGGAGCATCAATTTACAACCAACTGTTACTTCGCGATATGTTCTACTCCAAGTCCATGAACGCTCTCGTTCCGACCCTCCTGTATATACTTGGATTCACTGTTGCCGTAGAACTTGCCGGAGCACTTTTCGTCTACATCTCGGTTGCAGGCACACTCGGTCCAACCACTCAGGATGAAATAATATTCTCACTGTTCCACTCGATGTCAGCGTTCTGCAACGCCGGATTCTCCGTACTTCCGGACGGAATGTCAAGCCCGTTGCTCCTGTATGGCAACATCTCAATATATTGGATTACCACAGCACTGATTATCGCCGGAGCAATAGGTTTCCCCATCCTCGTAAACTTCAAGGATGCAGTGGTATCATATTTCAAAAGAGTATGGTTGCGGCTGCATCGTCGCAGGGAGGATACAAAGAATGTTCACCAGTACAGTATGAACACCAAGATAGTTCTCGTGACATTCTTCACCCTCTTCGCTATAGGAGCTGTGGCATTCTGGCTGCTTGAGCATGACAACTCGCTGCGTGGAATGAGCATTGCAGAGCAAATCACACAGTCGGCATTCAACAGCGCTGTGCCCCGCAGTGCGGGCTTTTCATCAGTAAATCCCGCCGGATTCCTGAACGTGACAATCCTCGTTATTCTGGTGTTGATGTGGATTGGAGGGGCTTCACAAAGCACAGCCGGGGGCATAAAGGTCAACACATTCGCAGCGATACTTCTCAATCTACGCTCAATCATAATCGGTCGTTCAAAAGTTACAGCCTTCAGGCGCAATGTATCCGTATTTTCAATCCGTAGGGCAAATGCTGTTGTGGCACTGTCGATATTGTCCTACATCTTCTATTCCGTGGCGCTCCTCATTCTTGAGCCCGGACTACCAACACGCGCCTTGATGTTTGAGGCTTGCTCCGCCCTGTTCACCGTAGGCTCTTCCCTCGGCATAACGGATGACCTTAGTGCGGCATCCGAAATACTCCTTTGCACCGCGATGTTTCTCGGGAGGGTCGGAATCATTTCACTTCTTGTCGGGCTTGCCGGGAAGCATCATGACCCCTCGGCGTCATATCCCTCCGACAACATAATAATCAACTGATAACAAATAAAAACCACACTATATGCGCTACCTGATAATCGGACTTGGCATTTATGGCTCTAATCTTGCTGTCGACCTGACAAAAATGGGACATGAAGTTATAGGAGCAGACGTTAGTCCCACACTTGTGGAATCTATCAAGGATTTCATTTCGACCGCATACATTATTGATTCCACGGATGAAATTTCACTCGGTGTGCTGCCACTAAACAATGTGGACATTGTCATTGTGGCTATCGGTGAGAATTTCGGTGCGAGCATCAAAACCGTGGCACTCCTGAAAAAATTAGGGGTAAAGCACATATATGCCCGCGCTATTGACAAGCTCCATGAATCTATCCTCGAAGGATTTCATATTGAGCGGATACTCACACCGGAGCAACGTGCAGCCGAGGACCTTGTGCATGAAATTGCTCTTGGCTCCGGCGTTGACTGCATGAAAATAGACGACACCAATTATGTGCTGAAATTCCGCGTGCCTGATTTCCTCGTCGGGCTTAAATATGATTCGCTCGATTTGAAACATACCTACGGGTTGGCTCTTGTAGCGGTTACCCGTCCTCGCGAAAGCCGAAACATACTTGGGGTCAACCGCGCGCATCCTGTTATGCTCGCTCCCGACGAACTGGCGGACACAAGAGTAGAACCGCACGACACTTTCACCTGTATCGGCACAGCAAAAAGTTTCCGCGCACTCTCAAACCATATCGACTCATAAGTGTGATATAATTTTTCATGCCCTTTTCCTTATCTACTCTAAAGACAAAGAGAAATAGACAATTATAAAGCAGGCTCCACGGAGAGGTGTCACTTTTTTCATTATCTTTGCAGTAAGATAATACACAATTATAAAACCTATGCACTCATGAAAAAGATATTTTGCACATTTTTATGGCTTGCTGTATCCGGCATTGCACTCCTATCCGGGTGCGATAAGCTTGCTTCGAAAGATGCCGGCAGAAACCTGTTGTCTGAGGTCAAATCAGTAAATAAACTTGTACTTGCTCAGATGGCAGTTTCCAAAATGGCGACCATAGATGATATTGACCTATCAAAAGCGGAAGGGTTGAAGCAAACAACGGCAGGGCTTTTAGATGCAATTAAGCTTGGCAACCGTAAGGCGGCATATTCCTATAACACATATCTGCGCGCAAGCATTGACTTAAGCACCATGACAGAAGGAGACATAAAAGTGAATGAGTCAGCTAAAACTATAACTGTAACGTTGCCGCCGGTGCAAACGGAATTCATTGGCAGGGATATGGAAATAAAGGAAGACCATTATCGTGTAACCGGACTACGCTCTCAAATCAATGCAAAGGAACGGGCAGAACTAAAGGAACAGATGAATGCCATGCTCAAACATGAAGTAGAAGTTAAACCGGAATTCCGCAACAGGCTTGAAGCGGCGGCACGCGCCAAATGCGAGTCATATTTCAGAACACTATTGGGACACGATGGCTATAATGTAATTGTAAAATTCAAATGATATGAGGACATTAAAAACCGTAATCATACTCTCTGTTCTCATCATTGCGGGAGCATTAATCTTTTGGTTTCATTTTTCCAAGGATGTTGCACGTGCCCCTGAAATAGAGAAAGCGAAGATTTCCGATATCTCCACGATGCTGCGTCTGTGCACTATGGAGCTATATGAGGAAGTGCCTGTCAAAGCCTCAATCGGTTCACGGCACCTATTTGCGCGTGAAGTGCTCACCGGCACAATCTCCTTCGATGTGGAGAAGCTTGAAGTTGAGGAATGTGGTGATACCTTGAAAATTATCCTTCCGCGCGAGATAATCGAAATATATGAGGCTACAGAACCGGATTCCTACAAGGTGATTGACACTTGGAATGACAATTTGTTTGGCACGTCAAACTTCACTGCGGCGGAAGAAAACATAATCAAAGGCAAAGTGCGTAAAAGTTACCGCCGGGCGGTTTATGCCAAAGGTTATGTGGAGTGTGCACGCAAAGAGACAGCGCAAAACCTCACCTCCCATTTGACAGCGTTGACCGACAAAACCGTCATTGTCACCGACCCCTCCCCCAAAGGCTATCCGGACTGACTTATATAATCATACATTATAATTATAAATGTGCGCTTGGAGCAACCGCTGATAGTACAGTCATTCCAAGCGCACTGATATTTTTGAAGCAAAGTATCAGTTATTAGATTTTTATGCTTTCCGGAATTTGGAATGAGTAAATGTAGTCATCTTCAAGCCCGAGCATCACAACGCGGCGTTTTTTAACATCGCACATCATTCTGCGTACCTTTATCCCTGGATTTATAGCTATGATAGGATTGCATTCGTAATCAAAGAAAATAACCTGTGACCCTTCCGATTCCAACTCAGAGAAATTCAGCACCGCAAAACAATTTTTCATACATTGCACCTGTCCGAACATTATTGTACCCTCAGGTTTACTGCCTTTCCCAATCAAGCATTTGCTGATTTTGCCGGAAGAAATGTCCAGTACTAAAATCGCATCGACTTTAATGAATGCTACTACCGCTTTATTGGAATTCGCGTCCCATACAATTGATGAATTCTTCAATTCCGGAAATTTCTCAGATATATCCAAAGAGTCTGTCAATTTACCTGATTCAATATCCAACAGGCACAATTCACATCCTCTGCCGTTAAGCCGGTAGTAACCTATACATGGAAAATCAATCTCCCTTGCCTGATTCATTAACTCATATCCAATAAATACAGTATCGGTTTTGTCTGCCATATTATACATCCTTTGTCTTGAGCTATCTATCATATACAAAGGACGTGGAGATTTAGTCACACAAATGTTGGGGTATGGGGATTCATCAGGTCCCTGACCTCGTTTGCCAAACCTGTCTTTCAAAGACAAATCCTCCAGACTAAAACGGTAGAAAGCGAAAGTATCAGCATTGGTCGCAACTAATAAATCATTATCATAATTATACATATCTTCAATGTTAACCAATACTGGCAATGAATCTCTATGACATTCCACTGTCACTGTCTTGATTTCATCAAGATTGTAACTTGTCTCGGATACCTGCATACCGGAGGATTCACTCTTAGAATTACATCCGCTCAGCAAGCCTATACCCATTAACCCTACTACTAAACTAAATTTGAAATTACTCATTTTGATATTTGTTAGATTTTATTTATTGCAACATAACATATACTGTTTCAGCCATTCCAAGCGCACTGATGTTTTTGAAGCTGTGAGACAACATTTATTATATAACCACAAGATTATCAATTAAAATAAGTGTTCATATTAAAAAGAAAATAAATATTTTAGTTATATCAATTATGGATTTTTTATCTTATCCGGTATAGAATAAACTTTCACTGGAATCTCTATGTTTGGGTTTACAGTGATTATACGGCGGCGCTTAGTGTCAATACAGAAAGAATATGTATCATCCGCCATCAAACGTGCAACTCCATTTCCATCATAATCAATAACATATATTACGCTTGGAGCCTCCTTGTCATTTTCGTAACCCAATGCATATATATAATTATCAGTCATACGCACGGAGTTAATCTGTTTTTGCGGATTAGTGGTATCAATCTCACCGTAGTCTATTTCCGGACCAACACATATTATCCGTTGAATAGTTCCATCTTCATTATGTAGAATTATATAAGGTAATGCGCCATAAGTCTCAGCAACTATACCACGGTTTTCGTTATATGACATTGATCTTCCTGACAATATTATATTATTCAAAAGGATATCATCTGTCGCATCAATACCTATTTCCCATTCCTTGATATTCAAACCGCAGCTATCGTGAGATACCATACCGAACTGGTTCAATCCCCTCAAGGATGCGAATTCTCCAGTTTTTAATTGATGAGTGCTACGAGGTGCGTAAGCTTTTCTTAGTTGTTCTTCAAATTGATATGTAGAATAATCGGAGCCATCCTTTTGAATAGTTACAATCTTGCAGGAATAAGGGTCATATGCGCCTATAGCATCATGTCCCATAATTTCACCAAAAACACTGCTTGCTGCAAGCATCTCATTCGGACCTTGCCCTTTAGGGAAGATGTATCTTTGCGGCACAAACGCTGAATCCGTTTCCATAATGAGATTGTCTGACTCATACTGGAAAAAAAGAAAGTTTTCACCGTTCATATTAACAGCTCCGGGAATTCCCGATACAGAGTCAAAGTCAACCTCATTTCCCGCGAGTTGGATAGAAATCGGAAAATCTGTTACAAAAGATACATTTCCTATTTCATCCTTTTTTGAACAAGAAGCAATAACGCTAATCAATAGACATAAGGCAAATGCCGTATATAACTTCTTCATAAGTAACCTAATAATTTTATAATTTGTAAATACTTGTTTCGTAGTTAAATATTTTTTGATTCGGTGCAAAGTTATGGGTTTAAATCTTTCAATCCAAATGCATTGCATATAATTTACAACCGAATGCGCTTGGAACAACTGATACTGTTTCAGCCATTCCAAGCGCACTGATGTTTTTGAAGCGGAAATGATCTTAGCGTTCAATTACTTCTTGCGGGAGTTCCCGGTATTCTGCTTCTGAGATTTTTTGGGCTTTGCAACGGGTTGGTAATTGCCTTTCTTATCGGCATCAAGCAGTTCCATTGCCTCCGGTTTAAGAGTCAGTAATAAGGTATCGGTACCTGTTACCGTAAAAACCATGAGGTGCTTCTCCTTAAGCAATGATGCGCCTTTTTTAGTTAGAAGCCGACCGTTATTTTTTACTACAATAGGTCTATTGGTACCAATAGGATCTTCAGGATTAGTTTTCAAATCAACCATTATTTGCGCAGAGGCGCTCAGGGCACCGCAAAGCATCATGCAACAAAGAAATTTCTTCAGCATATAATTTTATTTAATCGTTAGTAATCGAATATTTTACGAGTGTTGGGTCAGGGCGGTTTTCAATGGTATAAATGGCATTATTTGAATAATCAATATCAAAAGCGGTTGCCTCTGCCGGCAGGATGAACCGGCGAAGTGGATTTCCATTCCAATCGAACTCCAGAATGCTGCCTGTATGACGGTCAAAATCTGCTTCCGTCTTTGCTTCAACCCCAACGAACCCTACCGCAAAACCGGTTTCATTCGCGCTTGCCCCGGAAAACATAAACCATAGCGGATAAGGAGCATAACCAAAACTCTCGGCATTCCCGAATCTTTTCAGTGACAATTCCGGGAAAACAGGTCCCGTGAGAATAATATCGGCTTTAGAACGGTCCAGCGGGTGTATTCCGACTTCATTCCATGATTTGTTAACCACCACCGCTTTGTTTTCCTTTGGTGAGTATGCCAAATCAGCTTGAAAATAAAAATTGTTAGGATAAAAATGTTCAGGGAGTTCCACATCCGGGAAAGTACCTAAGGAATCAACTATATTGCCGATATTATCCAGCACTATTAACCGGCTACGCATTATTGGCGCTGCAAGAGCGATATATCCGGTGCCGTTTCCTGCTATGATTTTAAAACATGACTCCGAGGGGGCGGTCAAAGGTATCATTTCCGCTTCATTTTCATTGTTATTCCACGCCACAGAAATCAGCTTGCCATCATAAATACCGGAAAGAAGAAGCCTGCCGCTCCCATCAGTGCTCATGCTGCCGACATTTGGAATTTCTAAAGGTCCGAGACCCCGTCGGTTTGCAACCTGCCATTTGCCCGAATTGAGATTATAAAGAATAACATTATTTTCTGACCTGACCTGAGATATTGCAAGGATAGAATCATTCACGACACGAAGTTCTTTAACCATGCCTATAACATCACCGTCGGATGTCAATTCAACATCGGTTCCGGCTAATTCCACCTTTTCAAAATCATCAAGGCTGAATTTTTTAGAGTCAGGCTTTTCTTGTATGTTCCGGTTGATGCAACCGGAACATACAAGAAGCAGCCATAGAGCGATTGAACAAAAAACAGATCTCATCAGATGTGTTTTTTAGTTACCCTATGAAATTCCAAGCAGCCATATTATCGCAGTTAATTTTGTATCCGGCAGCTGTCTGTAGCCAACAAATGTATCCGAATTTAAATTTGCAATAACTATAGCAAGCTAGTTCTTGTGCTTCACCGCTATATGCAAGAGCTTCAGCGTTTTGAAGCTGGAGGTCGGAAAGACCGTCATTTTTAGTTGTTGAAGACTTGGCGAAATAGCCGCCTACTCCCATCAGAGCCGCAATTGCAACGGCTGCAAAAAACTTTTTGTTCATGTTTGTTTGATTAAGTTATTAAAAAAATTATTAGAGTATAAAACCATGAAGCGTTATACGCTCAGGATTTTCTTTCTCGACATAGAAGATGTCAATATGACGCCGCATATATCCACTCACGGAATCCGGCACAAATGTCACCGTAACCATAGCGGTGCTGTCC
>CAMWQE010000089.1 GCA_947176335.1 uncultured Porphyromonadaceae bacterium
ACTTCGCTTGTCGCTTGATACATCTTCTCAAACGCTCTCTTGCCCTGCCTGAGTTGCAGGGCTATCCGCACGGCTAACAGCACGGCGATGATGATTAGTAATGCTTCAATCATAATGCACAATGTTAATTATCATTTGGCTTTTTCCACCTGCCAACAGACCAAAAGACACGTCATCGGCAGGCTGTCCGTTCACATAGACAAGGGTCTGTTCCCAATAGGATTTATCCTCGCCTATCATTTCTATAAGTTCTGCTATTGTCATTGTTATTTCAGTTTGAAGATTTCTTTACATTGCATCTTACCCTCTGCCTTACTTACCTTGCGCCAATTTCGGCAGAATTTATCGCGATAGCGTATCGGTATGCCCGCACGTTTTGATGCGGTATAGAGTTGAGTGCCGCTATATGGAAAATCGTAACGTCTAAACTCTGAATAATCCAATTTGGCTTTCAGTATCTTTTGTGCTAATCTTGCTTTCATTTCCTTTTCTTTTTCTTGTGGTACTTGTCAAACTTGGCGTAGGGGGAAATAGTGCGTTTGGGCGGCATCGGGATAGATGGAGTTGGTTGTACTTCACACTCACGCATCTTTATCAGATACGTCCCATTAGCCATCAGTTCTCTTTCGTAGGCATCCATTATTTTCCCTCCTCAAAAAGCGATTTGCCGAAAATATTAATTAATGCTTTTTTAATACCAATGACTTGAAAGTGCATAGTACCTTGAATTAGTTCTGTATGTCGTTGTGGATATTTCATTACTTCTTTCACCTTGCTTTTCGGCACTATGCAGTAGTCCTTAGCAATATACGATATAAGAGGCCCAAACAACTCCGCTAAAGGCTTTTCGGTATCAGCTACAGCCTTTTCCCACATTTCGGGGATAGCGTGCGCTGCCATAGGTTGTTTGCTGAGAATTTCCTTTGCGTATTCACTTGCTATCTTCTTTATTTCTTCGGGGGTTGGCATATTATTCATTATTTAAATCAGCCGGGAGTCAAAGGTGTCAAACTTTTAAATCTAATTATTATGGAGATTTGCGACTCCCGGCTGATTGTGTTATATTTGCGTTGTCAAACTTTTAATATTTAATTATTATGTTGAGTGAATTTGAAAAACAGAAATTAGTCTACCGTACCCAATCTGTAAAGTGCCCTATCTGCGGAGGTAAAGTAATGCCTTTTGACTTAGAAGGGCACGTTGTGATTTCATCGCCTGAGTATTCAAAAACTACCTGGCTGAACTGCGTTACAACTCAATGCACATCTTGCGGATATATTATGCAGTTTAGGAAAGATACTTTTTTGAAGTAACCCCATCTGGCTTTAGGAACTCCCCGGGTTTATAACTCCTGTAATTCCCGAAAATCACTCTGTGAGGCTTCTTGCAGAGTAATTTGTCGCATACTTTACTGAAAATTCTTTTAATCGTTTTCATCTTTTCTTCCTTTTAAGTTGTTGCAATTCTTGTTTTCAGCCTTTTCTTGGTCTTGCGGATGCTGGGCATGGCTATTGGTTGTTATATTGTTGTAATACTACATCATTGAACACTAATTCCTCTCCATATCGCGCATAACGATAATTCTGCAATTCGTGAGCGTACTTGAAATATAGTCCGTCCATAACAGCAAGATTGCCATCTTTTAATACGTTTGTTGTAGAGATATGGACGGATTTATCACAAGTATAATATCGTTCAGTGATAACTTCAAACACATCTGCATTTTGTGTAGTAGGAAACATATCCAAGAACGGCACGCCCTCAATTTCGTGAAAATTGCAGTATCTCAAATGAGCGTTTGGGCGTTCATTCGGAGCATGATAGCCGATTTTCCGTTTAGTGATAGCACACACGCAGACTATATCTCCAGTGCGCTTAACTTTCACATAGTTGCCGATTCTAAGTTCTTTGCAATTCATACTCCCTCCTTGTCAAAGTCCATTATGTTCTTTTCTTTTGTCATACCTCGGTCGGTTGGTTATCATTGATTGATTTATCAAGTTTGATTATCTCATTGTCAATCGCGCAATAACTTTCCCATAGTTTTCCAGTGATGTTATGTACTTTATCCCAAATCTCGGATTTATCTGCATCATTCAATTTCAGCAGGGAAATGTCATTGCTTTTGTTATATGCCTTACCTATTAAGCCTTTGAGTGTTTCAAGGTCTTTTCGGAGTGATTTATATTGTTTGTAGGTCATAATCATTTCTCGTTGAATAGTTCTTTGCCGAAGATGTTAACATAAGTAACTATTCGCCCATCTCGGTAGTCCTTATTTGCTAATAACTTGCAGCGGTTAAAGTCTGCTATTAGTTCAGTTATTTCCTCATCGGTCAGGCGGTCGGCGAGTGGCTGAGTCATCAGCCAATCAGCACCTGCCTTGAAACCGAAATCTACCGAGTCCTTATTGAAGTCATCGAATCCATATCTATTGGCAATATCTTCTGCCGCCTCGTTCAGTTTATCTGCGTCCATGTTGTTTTGAGTTAAAGTTGTCCTCCACTTTGTTATTGTCTGCCACAAAATCATGGCAATCCTTGTCCGTCTTGCCATTACACTCATAGAAGTTAACTACCGAGTTCCAATGTATAGCTATCGAACAAATGCCGGGAGTATCATGTATAAGCTGACGTGTGATGTTAACAAGCCCACAAAACGACTTCTCCACATCGTCATCTTTCATCATTCTTGCGACCTCCAGCCACGCCTCGGCAACTTTGGGAAAATCCACAACGTAGAAATAAGACTTATCCATCATGGACTGCATTGTAAGCCGTTCGGCATGGGTAACACTTGGAGAAAGTTGCAAGTCCCAAACTTCCTGCATCGGATGTTCTTCGTCATCTTTCAAAAAGACAGTCCTACTCCACCGAGAATTATAATCTCGTTCCCTATCGGTTGGATAAAGTGGAGGCAAAGAGGGTAAATATTTGCGCTCCATATACCACATAAAGCGCAACCAAGTTGCTATTGAACCTCTGCATGAGACATACGGGTCGCGCCACCTGCGAGGGCGTTTGTCAGAGGCAAGGGTGTAGTATAGTTCAATTGCCATGTTATTTCTTATTCAGTTTGTCGGTTAGGGATTGGGAGTAGCGGAAGATACGCATACCATTACAACCAAACATCTTGTCTACAAGGCAGTAATCTCCTGTTATTTGGTCACATTCTTTTTTCAATTCGCATTTATCACAGCTATTTAGCGAATACGGCACAACTTCATACACCTTGTCGTCTATGATTATTCCGTTCATACTTTCTCAAAATAAGGTTTGGTGTCTGTTGCAAAGCATTTCTCACTACTGGGACAATTCCACGTCCCCCATTTCTTACACTCTCTGCATTTATGGTTCTTACGTTTTCGATAGTCTCTTACGGCTTTATTACGAATTATAAATCCCGAAACTAAACATACCATAAAGCATAGAAATAAGGCAATAAGTATGCCTGCAATAGTCCATAATAGAAAATTTAGTCCATTCATATTCTCGCAGTCTTATTGTGGGGTGTTAGAGCGATGCAAGCAGTTCTTCTTTGGTGGAAAATAACTGATGTTCGTAGAACCACGGCGCTGAGCCACCATATCCGCGATATTTGATGCTACTTGTTATCTTTGTGCCATAATAGTCAGTCGGCACAAGTCCTGTCGTAATCTGAATATCCCAGATATTAAAGGAATATGGTCTGTTGTCTTTCATTATCCAAACCTCTTCATTGAGGTTGAATTTTGTTTCTATTGTCATTTTTCGCTGATGTTAATTTTTAATTGTAAAAATCTGATTCTTCTTTTTTTTGTGTTAGAATAATTTTCCTTGCGCAGTGTGTCGCTTTATCCGCGCCACCGCATTGTTGTAATACTCTTTGTCAATCTCAATGCCGACAAATTCAAATCCGAGTTCCCATGCTGCTATTGCAGAGCTTCCGCTACCGAGATGAGTGTCAAGGATACAATCACCCGGTTTGGCATAACGCTCAAATAACCACTTGTACAATTCCACGGGCTTTTGTGTGGGATGAATCTTGCCGCCGGTACGATTATCATACTTGAAGAGAGATGCAGGACGGTTAAAAGAAGTCCAGGCAAGCTCTATCTGGGAAAAGTTAGCCCACGGCTGACATTTGTCCCAACATATTATGCCGCGTGTAGGAGGTAAAGAGAAATAATTACCACCCCATATTATTTGATTTGTACTAACACGCCGCAACTCTTCAAAATATTCCGTAGGTGGAGCAATATCCCACTCCTTGAATTTTGCCGCATTCTGGTTTAAAACACGACTTTTGAGTTTTCCAGCCCCTGTGCCGCCATGCCGGGAGGGATTGTCTGTTATTTGATAAGGAGGGTCTACCACAGCGAGGTCAAATGCTTTATCCGGCAAACCTCGCAGATAATCCATGCAGTCACCATTGATTAGGGTTATGTTATCCATTTCTATTTTCATCCCTCTACCGATTCGGGTAAATAAAACCCATGCCAGAGGATTGCATCCTTAGGCATGGGAATATGAATTATTGTGGATATGTTATATACTCACTTTTCTATAATAACAATGTTGGGAGTAACTTTTTGAATGCGTCCGATAACATCATTAATGAGAGCATCACGACTGCTTACAGCTATGTCATTAGCCTCTGGGCTTACAAGGGTGCAAGACAAATCACCGGGATTAACATACACCTCCACTTGTATAGTCTGAGCCGGAACACTTTTGAATATGGGTAATCTGAGCATAAATGACTCAGGCAAATTATGCTGTACAGCCTGATTTATAAGCATACGGCGGTCGCCTCTATTATTGTCGTTCTGCTCTATCTCTTTATCGACTTTAGCCTTGAAGTTCTGCAACTCAGCTACTAACTTCATAGCAGTCATTTTTTCCTCGAAATAAGAGCGATTCATCTTGATTAACTCTGCAAGCTCAAAGTTAGTACGATATTCCCCGCTGTTGATTCCGAAGCGCTTATATTCCTGAGATAACTCAAGCCGCCCGGTAATGATGCTGCCATAATAGCTGTTTTCGTTGCACTTGAGAGAGATAGACATCTCCTCCCTGTCAACTACCACATGGCAATCCTTTTCCTTGATAAAATCAAAGCGTGTTTCAAGCCAGCGCGCCGGGGCATCAACTGTTCCATTGATTCTTACTACTTCCGGTTCGCGCTGCGTTACAGCATTGCCCTCTCGGATTATCACTTCACCGCAGCCCTGCGGCAGACCGTTTGCAAGTATTTCTGCAAGTTGCTCGCGTACTTCCTCTTTCATTGTCTTTTGCATAGGAATTTATTTTATTGTTAATATACTTAGTCATCGGTACCAGTGTGCATATATGGATTACTGCCCTGGAAATCACTGTTAGGGAATAACCTCATCTGACGCTCTTCCGGGCGTGCCGGGCGAGTAAACACAAGCTCACCCTCATTGTTATAGTAGCCGACTTCATTACCTTCTATGAACTTGTAACATGGCTCAATCACATACTCTGTGCGGCTTTTAAGTTTAGCTGTCACTTCCTCTCCAACCTCTTCGAGAGCTTTGATTTCATCATTGAATGCCTTGTTTGTTGCTTTTTTGTCAGCACGCACATCAAGGAGCTTGATATTGTTTTCAACCAGTTGATCTTTTAACTGCTCAAGCTCATGCGAAGGAAGACTCTTGGTATAGCCCAAATCTTCAATGGCATCCGCGTTATCCTGGAGGAACTGCACACGCTGGCGCGAATCCTCAATTTCTTGTCCTAAAAATCTATCCATTTGTATTTATTTGTATTATGAAGCGATTTTAATGCTTCGGTTAAGTATTATAATAGTGGCTGAATTATTTACTTGTTGGTTCTGAGGGAGGCTTGGCGGCATACGATACTGCAAAAAATCTTATTGGCGCGTTTCACAAACGGTCTGCCACACATGGGACAGTTAACAGTTTCACCGGTTTTTGCAGCCCTGTTATTATTACAAAGGGCTTCAAGTCCTTTATTATTAGGTTGGATACCCGCTATATAGTGCGATTTGTCAATCTGCGGTTGATTTTGGGTTTTGCCATACTTCTCCATAAACCATTTGGTTGCATCACGACCGGCACGCATAAGGGCTATTTCTTCCTCTATAGGGAACTCCCAGCCGGTCTGATATTTTATGATTCCGTCTTTCATTCGTTTGTGATATTTATTCGTTGGCGTATGAAGCTCTTCACTTTCTTGTAGACTGCATCCACAAGAGTATCGTCATGGTCAAGGAGTCTGGGCAAGTCAGGACGATTCAGAGTATCTACTATGGCGAGAGCTGCTGAACGTATCTGAGAGGTGTAATGTGAAAATACCGTCTTTTCACAACCATTACGGCGCAGCATGGAATCCACTCCGGCAACAATCTCAGTTATCACGTCTGCAATAAGCGGCAAGGCTATGATGTCAAGCAACTCTTCAAAAGGTATCCGTTGGAAGTTTAGCAAATCCACTTCCTTACGGTCAAGCTCATCAAGCTCTCGCATTAATTGTTCTTTCTTCTCCCGGAGCTTGATTGCCTTTCCGGTAATGATAACCTTACCTCTTGATTCATTAATCAACTCCCTCTCTAATGCTGTTATTTGGTTTTTAAGTCTTTCTCTGTCTGTCATTGTTGTTGGTTCAAAATGGTGGTGGCGCATCATCAGGAGTATTGTCTACCTGTGGCTCCTGATTCCTGCGCGGCAAGTTCAAAGGATCTATGTCATAGAAGCAGGTGGTTTCGGCATTAAAGCCGCAGATGAAAGAATATATTCCGGTATTTCTTCCTTTTGCAACGTCAATCATTGCCGTGCCATGCGTGGATATGTCTTGAAAAGGCTGCGGATAACGAAGTCCTTCACGTTGGCTTACGCTTGGTCTCCAGATTAGCATTATCTGGTCTGCCGCCTCCCCTATTTGCCCGGAATCACGGAGGCGGTTGAGCGAGGGTCGCGGATTATCCCGGTCACGGCTGAGCTGTGAAAGGGCGATAATCCAAATGTTAAGTTCTTTGGCAAGGTTCTTTAAGCGGCGGGACACATCGCCCATAGCCTGTTCTTTGTTTGCGGATTTCATATTGACATTCAGTATCTGGAGATAGTCAACTATTGCCCCTTTTATCCCATACCTTAGAACCATAGCCCTGATTGAGGATGCTATTTTGTCAAATGAGGATGTAGCGTCATCATCGAAGTAGCAGAGGTCTGCTGGCAGGAAGCTCATGGCTCTGTCTACTTCATGTACCCTGTCGTCCGGCAAAGGAGTCTGCAACAGTTCACGAGAGCCTACGCTGCTCTGCATTGCCGCTATTCGTGCGGCAAGCTGAATGTTGCTCATCTCCATCGAGTAAAAAGCTACCGGGTGCTTCGCCTTTATAGCACTCACTGCAAGAGCTGTCGCAAAAGCTGTTTTTCCGTTGGAGGTCTCTCCGGCAACCACAATGAGGTCTGTAGGCGCAAGCCCTCCCCTAAAATCAATATGCCGGAATCCCGTTGGTGTACCGTACACCTCGCCATTATTCTGCTTGTTGCGCACCATCTGCTGCCGCAGTTCTGCATAAGCATCTTGAAGGGTACATATACGGACGGTAGAAGAAGCGAATATCTGAGTCAGCCGCGTTCCCGCCTCCTCATGCACTGTCTCAATGTCCTCTGTCTCCGTAGAACCTGAATTCACAAGATACTGACCGAGTTCCCACATCCTGCGCCGGATGTCAAGCTCTTTCAGTCGCAGGGCATAAGTCACGATGTCCCCGACTGTTGCCATTTGCGAGAGGTCGATAATGTCTTCCATGCCCGCTAAAGCACCCGCTTTGGATAGAGCTGAGGACACTGTGATGAAGTTAACATCCTCGCCGGCGCTATCTACGGACTGTATAGCCTCGTAAACCTCCTGATGCCGCGGGTCATAGAAGCACTCGATTGCGAGAAATTCTCTTACAGACGCTATCGCCCTGGTATTCGTGAGAAGAGTGCCAAGCACCATACGTTCACAATCAAGGTCATGCAGCAAAGTCGCGGTGCTTACAGAATCGGGTATGGCTTTTCTCTTGCTATCCATTGTCTCATCCGGTTAAAAGTATTCCAAAATAGCTCACTTTCGTAGCGCATCATTTTCCCAGACGTATCAGTTTCAGTCCAGTAGGTGTAGAATGCCTCCTGCTTGGTACGGTCAAATAGTTGGTTGCCCTCTTCATCGGTAATCATTTTTGACGCTGAGAGAATATCTTTCCACAATGCTTGCCGGCGTTCTGCTATTTCTCCGGTCGGCACTTTAGGGGATTGCCTACGATATTCTACCTTACGGCGGATATGACTTACAAGATGCTTGAGAGCGTCCTTTTTGTCGGTATGGGTAGTGTTTGTTACATTCCACTCGGTCAGGCACTCCTGCGCAATCTCTTTGAGGGTTGGTATATCTACCCCCTGATTCATGGCGAGTGCTTCAAGGTCAGCTTGCCTTTCTGGTGCAAAGAACTCATCGAAGAGCGTCACCGGGGGTGCTTTTTCTTTTACTACGAAGTAGTTTTCTTTTTCGGGGTGTATATTCTTGTCTATATCTTGTCTTAATATATTGGGTGCGATTTGGGTGTCACGATTTTGCGATTTGGGTGTCACGTTTGGTGGCGTTTGGGTGTCACGCTCAAAATAATAACCTATACAACTTGGTGTTATAAAATCTGTTACATCGTTACTTTTTGGTGTCGGTTGGGTGTCACTTTTGGTAACGTTTGGGTGTCGCGTTTCTTCATTTTGGGTGTCACGTTTGTTATTGATACCTGTAATGAAATACTTAGAACGTTCAGCCTTATTCATGTCTATTTTACACATATGGCGCTGCGGACGAATAGAGAG
>CAMWQE010000090.1 GCA_947176335.1 uncultured Porphyromonadaceae bacterium
GATCAGGACCGCGAAACGCTTCATCAATCGCCATTCCGGCAGAGCGGGACTGCGCACCGTGCTTGTTTACCGGGAGGAAGATGCCGTCCAGCGGTTTGACAGCCATGAGCAGGTCATTGACCGGAAAATGGATTGGCTCGCCGTAAACAGATGCGATGAAATGTATCATGGCGATTCCGTCCAGTCCTCCGAGAGGGTGGTTGCACACGATTACCACGCGCCTGTCAGCCGGAAGGTTTCCGCGTCCGTGCACGGTGTATTTTATGCGCAACTTCTCAAGCACGGCATCACAAAATTCCGCACCTCTTTTTCCCGCGGCATAATCGAGCATATCGTTCATCTTCTCCTGGCAGATTGTTTTTTCAACCCATCTGACAAGAGGGCGAGGAATGAATCGGCTATAACGGGGCAGGCGGTCCTTTATGACCGCCTCAACATCTATTTTCAGTTCCCCGCTGTCCATCCGGGAAAATCAGGCGGGATAAATTTCGTGACGTGCCGCAAGGAGGGTATTCTTCATAAGGGACACGATAGTCATCGGTCCTACTCCTCCCGGCACAGGTGTAATCCATGAACATTTCGGGGCTACATTATCGTAGTCCACGTCTCCACGAAGCCGGAAACCGCTTTTGCGTGTGGCATCCGGCACTCTGGTGGTGCCTACGTCGATTATCACCGCTCCGTCCTTTACCATGTCGGCGGTCACGAATCCGGGTGAGCCGAGAGCCGCGATGATGATGTCGGCGTTGAGGCAGATATCCTTTATATTTCTTGTAGCGCTGTGGCAAACGGTTACTGTAGCATCACCGGGAATATGCTTCTGCATCATAAGGTTAGCTACCGGTTTGCCGACGATATTACTGCGTCCGAGCACTACGCACTCAGCTCCTTTTGTGGGGATATTGTAGCGCTCAAGCAGCATCAGGATACCTGCCGGGGTGGCGCTTACAAAACAGGGGAGACCGATTGACATACGCCCTACGTTTACCGGGTGGAAGCCATCCACATCCTTGCGGTAGTCAATCGCTTCTATGACACGCTGCTCAGAGATGTGCTTAGGCAAGGGGAGCTGGACAATGAAACCGTCCACATCATTGTCCTTGTTGAGTGCATCGATTGTTTCAAGGAGTTTTTCCTCTGTAACATCGTCCTCAAACCGGATGAGTGTGGATTTGAATCCACATTCTTCGCAAGCTTTCACTTTGTGCGCAACATAGGTTTCGCTCCCTCCGTCGTGACCGACGAGTATAGCTGCGAGATGCGGGCGTTTGGCTCCTGCCGCAAGCATTTCGGTGACTGTTTCTGAAATCTCGCGTTTTATGTCTGTGGCGACTTGTTTTCCGTCTATAATCATATAATTAATGTGGGATGGCTGGGGTGTTTTATCTTCTACGCATAGCACGCATCATCTTCATGGGATTTTTCATGGATGTTGCGGCTTTCATCATTTTTCTAGTTTCTTCAAATTGCTTCAAAAGGCGGTTCACTTCCTGAATAGTAGTGCCTGACCCTTTGGCAATCCTCTGGCGGCGGCTTGTGTTGATGATTTCAGGACGAGCCCTCTCCGCTTTGGTCATAGAACGGATTATAGCTTCAATGCCTTTGAAGGCGTTGTCGTCGATGTCAATATCCTTGATAGCTTTTCCTACACCCGGAATCATTGCAGCCAGATCCTTGAGGTTACCCATCTTTTTAATCTGCTGAATCTGGTTGAGGAAGTCATCGAAGTTGAACTGGTTCTTGGCTATCTTCCTCTGTAGCTCGGCAGCCTCTTTCTCATCAATAGCCTGCTGCGCCTTCTCCACAAGGGTAACGATGTCACCCATTCCGAGGATTCGGTCAGCCATACGAGCAGGGTGGAACTGGTCGAGCGCGTCAAGTTTCTCACCTGTACCTACAAACTTGATAGGTTTTGTGACCACCGTGCGGATTGACAGTGCGGCACCGCCTCTGGTGTCACCGTCGAGCTTGGTGAGGATTACTCCGTCAAAGTCAAGGCGGTCATTGAACTCCTTGGCTGTATTTACGGCATCCTGACCGGTCATAGCGTCGACAACGAACAGGATTTCCTGAGGTTTCACCGCTTTCTTTATAGCGGCAATCTCTTCCATCATCTGCTCGTCAACCGCAAGTCGACCTGCAGTGTCGATGATGACAAGGTCATTATGGTTTGACTTAGCGAACTTGATCGCGTTTTCGGCAATCTGAACCGGATTTTTGTTGCCTTCCTCGGTATAAACCGGAACATCAATCTGCTGTGCAAGCACCTTGAGCTGATCTATAGCGGCAGGACGGTAAACGTCGCAAGCCACAAGCAAGGGACGCTTTGCCTTTTCGCTTTTCAATTTCTTGGCAAGTTTTCCCGAGAATGTGGTTTTACCGGAACCTTGCAGACCGGACATAAGTATTACTGTGGGGTTTCCGCTAAGGTTAATCTGCTCGGTTTCTCCTCCCATCAACGCAGTGAGCTCGTCATGGACAATCTTGACCATCATTTCGCTCGGCTTGACCGCTGTGAGCACATTCTGACCGAGTGCCTTAGCCTTCACGGTGTCGGTGAAGTTTTTAGCGACCTTGTAGTTTACGTCGGCGTCCAGGAGCGCCCTGCGGACATCCTTGAGTGTTTCGGCAACATTTATTTCAGTAATCTTGCCTTGCCCCTTCAGGAGCTTGAAGCTTCTTTCGAGTCTCTCGCTAAGATTTTCAAACATAATCTTTATGTATTAATGAGGGAGTTTGTTTCGGTATCGGGGAATATGACAGAGGGCTTGAATGTGCGCGCCTCTTCCGGTGTCATCATGGCGTAGCTCATTATAATTACAATGTCGCCGGTCTGCACTTTCCTTGCCGCCGCGCCGTTGAGGCAGATTACTCCGCTGCCGGGTTCTCCGGCAATCGCGTATGTGTCGAACCTCTCTCCATTGTTGTTGTCAACGATATATACCCTCTCTCCGGGCAGTATTCCGGCAGCATCCATGAGTGTCGAGTCAATGGTTATGCTTCCGATGTAGTTCAGGTTTGATTCAGTTACAGTGACCCGATGTATCTTTGATTTGACTACTTCTATGAACATTTCAAAGTGTGATTAGTATCTGATATTGTCAATCAGGCGCACATCGCCGCAATACACAGTGATGCATCCGACAGGTTCATCCGTCTGGTTCCAGTCTTCAACCGGTTGCATTGTCTTGCCGTCAACGATTTCGTAATATTCCACATTCATGTGTGGGAAGGAATTCACTGTATCGACAACGAACCTCTTTGTCTGAGCGACGGTGTGGTTCTTAGCCCAGTCGACACTCGAAGCAAGCGTTTTGGCGATAGCCGGCGCAATAGCCCTTTGTTGAGGTGTGAGGCGCACATTGCGGCTGCTGAGGGCAAGTCCGTCCTCCTCGCGGCATATCGGACAAGGAACTATTTCGAGGTCGAATCCTTCAAGTTCGACCATTTTCCTGATTACAGCAATCTGCTGGAAGTCTTTTTCTCCGAAATATGCCCTTGTGGGGTGAGTCATAGCGAAGAGTTTGCTGACTATCTGCGCCACTCCGTTGAAGTGCCCCGGACGCATAGCCCCTTCCATCACTTCCGCAACCGGTCCGAGCTCAAAAACTCGTGTATCCGGCTCCGGGTAAATCTCCTCGACGGCAGGGATAAATGCAATGTCAACTCCAGCCTGCTCAAGAAGCTCGCAATCAGCTTTTTCAGTTCTGGGGTATGTGCGCAGGTCCTCGGGATTATTAAACTGTGTGGGGTTTACAAAAACGCTTGCCACCACAATGTCATTTTCTTTTCTCGCTCTCTCCATAAGGCTCATGTGGCCGTTATGCAGGGCACCCATTGTGGGCACCAGCCCTATAGAGCGTCCTTCCTCACGAAGCTGCTTGGTTTTAGCTTCGAGTTCAGCCACTGTGCGTATTATTTCCATGTCGATTTCTTAGTCTTTGAAAAATACTTTGCAAAAGTAATAAAAAAAGATGTGGTAAGGAGTGTTATTTTGTTGTTACGGGTCATCTGACGGACAAAAAAGGAGTAAATTTGCATAACAAAAATAAAAAATGGATCAGGAGTACGCATCAAGTCTGCTTGAAAACGCGGTGAGAGAACTCTCACGTCTTCCGGGTATAGGCCGCAAAACAGCTCTCAGGCTCGCCCTGCATATATTGCGCCGCGACGAGAGCGAGGGGGTTGCCCTCGGTGAATCGATTATAGACCTCAGGAAAAACATAAGGTATTGCCGGGTGTGCCATAACATATCGGAGAGCGAATTATGCCCGGTGTGCGGCTCCGCGGGGCGCGACCACAGCTGCGTGTGCGTGGTGGAGAATGTGCGCGATGTAATGAGCATAGAGAATACAGGTCAGTACGCAGGAGTGTACCATGTGCTCGGGGGCGTGATTTCGCCGATGGACGGCATAGGTCCTGACCAGCTTGAAATAGACAGCCTCGTGGAGCGTGTAAAAGCCGAAGGTGTTAAAGAGGTGATACTCGCCCTTGCCGCAACCATGGAGGGCGATACCACCAATTTCTACATTTACCGGAAGCTGGGCAATATTCCAAATCTGAAAATAACCCAGCTTGCACGCGGCATGGCTGTTGGAAATGAAATCGAGTACACTGACGAGCTGACTTTAGGCAGGTCTATATTGCAGCGCACCCTTTTCTGCGACTCCTTTAATTCTTAACCAAATGGAAGCATTGCTTAGTGACGGAATAGTAAGCCTCCGCGCGCTTGAGCCTGATGACGCGGACAAGCTATACCTCTGGGAAAATGATACACGGCTGTGGAACGTCGGGTGCGCGACAGCACCGTTCTCGCGCAAGCAGCTTGAAGAATATATCTGCACTTATGACGCGGATGTGTTCAGCGCACGGCAATTGCGCCTTGTCATAGTAGAAAATAAAACCGGCAGCGCTGTTGGCACTGCCGATATTTATGATTTCGATCCTGTAAACAACAGGGCAGGGGTCGGTATCCTTGTTAGCGAGGAGTGCAGGGGGCAGGGCATCGGCGAGAGGGCGATAACGCTGCTTGAGCGTTACGGTTTCATGCGCCTTGGACTGCACCAGCTGTGGGCGGTGGTGCCGGAGGGCAATACTCCATGCCGCCGGATGTTTGAGCGCGCAGGCTATAAAATAAGCGGCAGGATGCGCTCATGGGTGCGCAACGGCAGGAGCTATGAGGATGCGTTCCTATATCAGCGGTTGAATATCGACGAGAAACGCGACATATAACCGTCGAAACGGGGTGTGCCTCTCAGTGCCGCTACAGACACGGGTCCGGTTGCCTTGGTCCAGTTGTGGTAATTGGCATATCCTTTTTCAAGTGCCTTTTCCATGCAGTCGGCAGCTTTTTCCATGCTTCCCTTATCTCCGAAGTAGCAAGCGGCATAATAATTTATTGTGCCGTCATTGTCCGGCTCGTTGATAAGGAGCGAGGTGAACCATGAGTCAGCTTCATCATTCCTGCCGAGTTTATTAAGGGCAAACCCTCTGAGTGATTTCACGTCGGATGGGTCACTCTGAAGCTCCGCAACCCTCTCGTAAAGGTTTTTAGCAAGTTCCGGCTGGTTGAGCATTGTTTCGCACAGCCAGGCGCGCTTCATGAGCAATTCCGGATTTGCCGGCTCTGTAAGGAGCGCCTCAGCGAGTGTAACCGAAGCACCGGCTGCATCGCCAAGTGCAATCTGCGCATCAGCCTTTGCAGAGAGCGCCGCAACAAGGCCCGGCTCTTTGTTGAGCGCACGTGTGGCGTTTGCAAGAGCTTCTGCGCTTTCTCCAAGCGCGTTGAGGATATCAGCCTTAAGTGCGTAGTAAGGAGCATTGTCCGGAGTGGCACTGATTGCATAGTCGGCATTTGCAAGCGCGGTGTCGTACTGACCGAGCGCATAGAAGCATTTTGCAAGTGATGAGTTGAGACCGGCGTATGAGTACAGCTTGTCGTTTAAAATCTTGTCGTAATCGGAAATCGCCGAGGTGAAATTGTTGTGCGATTCAGCGATTGCAGCGCGGATATAGTAGAACATTCCTGCGCGTGGTGCCTGGCGGATGGCTCTCGACAGACCATTCATAACTGCAGGATAGTTGGTGTTGGCAAGTTCAACGAGTGCCGCGAGCGCCTTGCCGTTTGAACTGTCATCGGTTGTCAGGGCTATAATATAGTCATCAACCGCACCTTCGGCATTTCCCATCATAGTGCGGATACCGGCACGGCGTATGTATGAGTCGGCAGTTGAGGGAAACAAATCCACAGCCCTGTCGGCGTAGTCGTTTGCGGTGCCGATATTGTTTTCCTTCACGGCAACTCTTGACAGTCCGAACATTGCCTCCTGATTGTGGGGGAATGCACGGAGAAGCTTCGTGTAGTCAGCCTTTGCTTCGGTGTATTGCCCGAGGCTGAACTCAATATTGGCACGCTGCTGTATGCAGGCATACGATTCAGGGTTTAGCGCAAGAGCGGAGTTGATGTCGTTCAGCGCATCGATGTATTTATGGCGCATTTCGTTGATAGAAGCGCGCAGCCTGTATGCGCCGAAACGTACTTCCCTTGCATTTTCAGGTGCATACCTAAGTGCATGGTTCACATCGTCCAACGCCTTGATATAGTCATCCTGATTGTAATACTCCGTTGCGCGTGCAAAGTATGTTTCGTAGTCCGAGGGATTTTCCTCAATCATTTTGTCGTAAACTTTTATAACCGCACGGGTCATGGGAGAATCCGCGGGTGTCTGCGCATTGGTTGCAAATGCAGTGGCAATTGCTATCGCGAGAAAGAGTGAGGTTATTTTCATCTTGTTAATATTGATAAGAAATGTGATATCATTTATTTATTTCGTAATGTCTGCTCCAGTTTCATGTCTTTTCCATCCGGACTCGGCTGCCATGTCAAGAATGTGGAATGTGTCGCATGCCGATAATGCGGCAGTTTCTGTCCTGAGCCGGTTGTTTCCGAGCGAAACAGGACAATATCCGCTGTCAAGCGCGAGCTTAATCTCCTCCGGTGAAAAATCGCCTTCCGGTCCGATAAGTATTGCCGCAGAGGTACTTGGGATGTATTCTCCGGCAAGCAACCGGCGGGGTATTGTTCTATCGCAATAGGCTATGAACCGCTGCGCATTGCCAATTGATGCTACCGCCTGTTTGAAAGGGGTCATTTCATCAATTACTGGTAGAACTGTTTTCAACGATTGCTTCATTGCGGACACAGCTATCTTTTCAAGCCGCTCGGTTTTTATCTCTTTCCTTTCAGAACGTGCGCACAGCAACGGTATTATCCGATTGACTCCGATTTCTGTAAGTTTTTCTACCAGCCATTCCATTCTGTCCATGTGCTTGGACGGTGCAACCGCAACGGTAATCTGCTGCTGCCATGAAAGAGGCACGTCGGCGGTAGCCGTTATGTGGACAAGCGTACGCTTGTGGTGCGGGTCATCGATTACGCAGGTATAGCGGTGACCTTTGCCGTCGATAACCTCGATACTGTCACCAGCTTTCATGCGCAACACTTTTGAACAGTGCTGCGAGTCACTTTCCGGCAGTGTGCCGGTGGCAAGTATGTCCGGTGCGTAAAACTGAATCATGTCATTCGATTTCGAGTGTGTCGGCTTTTGCTTTTTTGACTTCGGTGGCGGTAGGAGGAGTATGGCGGTATTTGAACATGATAGCAAACATTATGCAAACCACGAGTGCATATCCTGCGAAGATAAACCAGGGGGTGCTCCAGTCACCAAGCATATATGAATTTCCGTCCACAACCTGCCATGAGCAATAGGCGTTGACTATTTCCCCGGCGATGAGAGTGCCGACAGATGCTCCGATGCCGTTTGTCATAAGCATGAACAGACCTTGTGCCGATGATTTGATTGAATCGTTGGTCTCCTGCTCAACAAACAGAGCTCCGGAGACATTGAAGAAGTCAAATGCCACTCCGTATACAATCATGGATAGGATGAAGAGCCATAATCCGCTTCCGGGGTTTCCGAGCCCGAAGAACGCGAACCTCAGCACCCATGCCGCCATTGCGATAAGCATCACTTTCTTGATGCCGTAGCGGTGCAGGAAGAACGGGATGAGGAGTATGCACGCCGCTTCTGAAATCTGTGAGAGCGACGTGAGCAGAGTAGCGTTGTTAGCCCCGAATGTAGTTGCGTATTCTGCAACTCCCTTGAAACTGGATATAAATGTTGTGGCGAATCCATTTGTAATCTGCAATGCGACTCCGAGCAGCATTGAAAAGAGGAAGAATACCGCCATGCGGCGGTCGGAGAATAATCGGAAGGCGTTGAGGCCGAGTGTCTCGCTCCATGATTTGCCTTGTGCACCTTTAGCGAGCGAGCATTTAGGCAAGGTGAAGCAGAATACTCCAAGAACCAGCCCGAGTATTGAACAGGTGAGAAGCTGCATGTGGGTGTACTGGAACCGGAAGTCTGACATCGGGTTCGCTTCGCTGATCGTAAAACCGAAGTTACCGTCATGCCAGTAGGCACAGTTGACAAACCACATGGCGGCGATGAATCCTACCGTACCCAGAACCCTGATAGGTGGAAATGCTTTCACGGGTTCGCAGTCATGGCTTTTCAGGATTTTGAATGCCGTTGCGTTTGCCAGCGCTATTGTAGGCATATAGAATGCTACACTCAGGGTGTACAGTGTGAAGAATGGAGCAAACTCCAATATGGGATGAGTGGAGCCGTAGAACCATGCGGAGCCCATGAAAACAGCTGCAAGTATGTGGCATACCCCGAGCATTCTTTGTGCAGGAATCCATTTGTCGGCTATTATGCCTACGATTGCGGGCATAAAAATTGAAACAAGCCCCTGC
>CAMWQE010000091.1 GCA_947176335.1 uncultured Porphyromonadaceae bacterium
ATGGCAAACCAGAGCCAATTCCATGCATTCTGACGTGTTGTCGCTAACAATACCAATACAATAATTTAAATGATTACTACGATGTAGCCCCACATCAGCAGGATATTTCCACTGCCAAGATAACGCGCCTTAGTCCGGGCAATCATTGAAGCTATAAGTTCAAGGCTCTCTTTCTCAGTAAGTTTTTTGTCTTCCATTCTTTTTAAATTTTGAAATTAAACAAGTTTATAACATAAACCATAATTTGATTAAAAAAGCGGTCTCTGCAGCAACCGCACTTTCATGGAGGCAAAGTTAAAGTAGTTTATGTTATAAACCAAACCATATGCAGATAATTATATTTCTTTAACAATTAAGCGCGGTATGCAGGTCCTCGAACCCGCGACCCTCGGCTTGGGAAGCCAATACTCTACCTATAAATTGATACTTCATGAGTTAATGAAGTTTTATAGCGTAAAAGTAAACGCCATACGGAAATTGTACAGCATTCTGAGGATTTAATTTAATGTCTGTAAATTTCTGGTTATATCAGCTCAAATATCTTTTAGGTCATCATGAATCTTCGCCTCCAAAGCATCAACCAAAGTATAACTTATGCCTATTCTACCATATTTGAGTGAGTTTGATTTTATAATTGACAATTCAATTGTACCTCCTGACAATTGCCATTTACTGAAATATGAGATCTGACCGTTATAAAGTGCTTGCATCAATGCATCATTATTCTCGATAGTATCCGGCTTAATTTCCCTACTTTCAGATGGATTACCATATTTTTTCGAGTAAAGTTTTTTATAGTACTCATAATCCTTAGCTAAGTTGCTCCATTTATCGCTAGAAGTAAACCAAACTCCTACTGATTGTATCGCTTTGCCGCTATCCATTGATGAAACACTGATATTGGCAAGCTTTCCGGCAAAATCACCATACAGTATCGTTACTTTTGAATTGGTACCGGATTGTTTAATTCCTTTCCTTTCCAGTTTCTTACAAAATTCCTTCATGCTTCCTTCAATGGGAATACCTTTGAAAGTGAGATGCTCTTGCGCAATAAGCGCGGTATGCGCCAGGAGCGCAATAAAAACAATGATAATTTTTTTCATAATATAAATTTAAACAGAAGTTTCCAGATGTTGCAGCAATTCGTTAGCGGACATTGCTTCCATTTTAGAGAATGCAAAGAGCTTCTTACCTAAATCCTTGAAAGATGCTCCCACATGATAAACAGCGTCATCAATAATTAGGAAGCGGTCATGAGCCTTACGGTATATTTTGATTTTAATAGGTGCATACTGGGCATTATGCCGCTCCAAATCCTGCCGCAATGTACGGCTTACTGAGGTTGTGAATATAGTAGCGGATACTCCGGACTCCCGTTTGTCAAGCTGACGGAACACAGAATCATCCATATAATTATCAACCATGACAATCCGTTTTTTTGCACTACGCACAAGATCACACATCAGAGTGTATGCGTCGAATATCTGTCCGTCATAGAAAATTCCTTCCCTTGGCGGAAGTGACGTGTTTATAAGAAAGTCTATCTTTTCTTCCGCCTTAGCCATCCTGTATTCCAGACGTTCAAAACGCCGCGACACAGCATACCCTTTCATGAGATAGTCTTTCAAGACTTTATTAGCCCATTGACGGAAATGAGTCCCTCTCAAAGATTTAACCCTGTAGCCAACAGAAATTATTACATCCAATGAATAAAATTTGGTCCGATACCTCTTACCATCAGCAGCAGTTAGTAAGGATTCCTTACATACTGACTTTTCATCTAACTCGCCTTCTTTAAATATATTACGTATATGAAGAGTAATATTATTTCGTGTTGTTTGGAAAAGCTCAGTCATTTGAGCCTGTGTCAGCCATACAGTCTCATTCTCCAGCCGGACTTCAAGTTTGACTGTTGAATCCGGCTGATACAATATTATTTCATTGCCTTGCGATGAATGTGTAAGTGGAAACGAAGATATATCATTCATGACACAAAGGTAACCAAAGATTTCTATTGTACATCCCACATCACAAAAAAAGAGCGGGATTAACCGCTCTTTCTAATCGACTACTGTCGATTTCTAAAAATCGTTGCTTTCGCGCTCGTTTAAATTCAGGCGACGCATTTGATGCCGAGCCATACCATCAGCAGACCGAGGGCAACGGAAGGCACAATGTAGCAGATGAATTTCCACCATTCTCCCTTCTGAATCATAGCGAAGCTATCATGGCTGAAGGATGAGAAGGTTGTGAAGCCTCCGCAGAAACCGGAGATAAGCAATGCGTTGACAAGAGGACTCATATCATGGCGAGTCCATAACCCGACAAAAATACCGATGATAAAGCATCCGAGTACGTTGACTGCAAATGTACCGGCAGGATATTTGTCACCAAAAAGTGCCTTTCCGGCTACGCCGGTGAGATATCGTCCGCAGGTGCCGGCAAATCCGCCTAACCCTGCAATAAGCATATATTCGATAATCATAATTTCAGTAGTTTATAGAGTTAAGCATTTTGAGTCTTTGCCGCAGGTTTGCGGATGCAAGCAGCACCGAGAGCTACCATTGCGATACCGAAAACAAGGCTGGTAACCATATAGAACACAAACATTCCGCCATCGCCTTTCTCAAGGAGTGAAATCATGTCGTCTGAGAAAGAGGAGAATGTAGTCAATCCGCCACAGAAACCTGTAATCCACAGAAGGTTGGCTGTTTTACTCAAGCGGCCGGTCTTGTTAAGATAGCCGTACAACATACCTATAATAATACAGCCAACCATGTTAGCCATGAATGTTCCCAGAGGGAAAGAGAGGTGACAGATAGCAGCACCCAGCTTATCCGAAAGGAAACGAAGACAGGTGCCTAAGAAGCCGCCGGCACCAGCAATCATCGTTGATTTAAACATAGTAAATTATTTTTTTAATTAATTTTATTAAGATTTTGATGTATCAACGCCACAAGCCCGAAATTTGTTCTCATTCCACCCAAATGATTCATGAAAAAAGAATTCGGTGGATAATCATATCGTGATCATCCACCGAATTATTCTTTATGGCAGGTCAGAAATTACTTGCAGTCGCAACCACAACCAACCTTGCTTTTTATGCTCTTCTTGAATGCCTCAAACTGAGGAGCAAATTCTGCGAAAATCGCATTATCTGCATTTTTCTTGATGACATGATGCATGAAGCGCATTGCAAGCACAAACTCCTTGGCGTGCTTATCTTTGGCAAAGCCGAGTGTCTTCGCGTGCTCAACCATAGCGGCTATGTCATGGTGTCCGCCAAAATTAAAGTTCAACACTTCAGCCATTTTTCCGTCATTGGCTTCAATCATGTTAACGTAATAAGATTTCTTTTCCTTGTCCATAATAGTATGTTTTTAGATAATTAGTGTAGTCTCTTTTATCAACGCGACCCTTTGTTTTAATCGCTTTCATTTACATAACAAATCTTTTGAGCGGGAGGATTACTAATGAAGCATAAATTACCGAACAAAACAATTAACTAATGCAAAATAACCAGACAGCAGATTTAGTGTATGGAATTAATAAGTATATTTGAGGATGTATTTTAAACTTTATATTATTATATGGAAGCATCCTTCTACATACTGATGGTTATACTGGTGATATTGTCAGCTTATAATTTCTTCACGGCATATTTCGCGAATCCCGGGCATAAGTACCGTAAATTAAGCCTGATATGCAACGGTGCGGCGATAATCATGTGTATTGCCGCCATAATCATCAGCTTCTATGCATAGACTGTTCAATACACGAATATGAGTGAGATAAAACTGGCAGAGAGAATTAAACTTTGCCTTACCGCAAGACGTTTTATTATAAAACTATAAAACAGCACTATTATGAAACGAATCTTGCTCTTCCTCAGCGTCATGGTTGCCGGTATCGCGGCAATGAACGCCCAGTCAAATTGCTGCGACTCAAAATGCAGCACACTCAAAAATGCGTATGACCAAATTGCCTTAGCTGCAAGCGAATACGACATTAATGTAAATAATATGCAAGTACCGCTATCGTCAAAAAACATGGTTTTAAAGAATTTGCAGGTAAAAATTGCTTTTGCCAAGGATAGCGTCCAGGCTGACTCCATTACCACTGCCGTGTATAATGTCATCAATTCTTCTGTGCCGATGCAGTATATGATTAATGGTGGCAACAACCAATTGTCCACTTGCCTGATATATGCGAGAGAAATAAGTGACGGTCAGTATGAAATACTTGATGTAGAACGCGTTGAGAATGGCAAGCTAACGGTAGTGGCGTATGCGACAACAGATTATAAAACAGTCAAATCAATACAAAACTATCCGGTAGCAATTTCCGGAGAAAGCTTATCTGTACTAATCAAGAAGACCCCTACCAAGACTGAATGGTTCAGCAATTGGGGTAATCCGATAGAGGTAAGCGACTAATCAATTCCATTTAAATAACTGACAGCGCATAATCTTCATGTAGTGGATTATGCGCTGTTTTTTAGAAATAAAATGACCTATTCCGATGAGTGCCCTGCATAAACGGTTTACTTGAATAAATTGACCGAATGAAGTCCTCATTTATATTTTTTTACCGAGATAATAGGTATTCCACGCATCCTCGGCATATCCGCTATGGAGGACTTTGAAACTTGAAGCTGCCGCACCATTAATCTTTACTCCGTCAAAGTAAACTGACCAGCTGTCCTTTGCATACCCGCCATCAAGCACCTTGAAACTTCCGGGATTTGCTCCGGAAAGTTTTTTTCCTGCAAAATATACCGTCCATGAATCTTTAGCATACCAGTCCTTCAGCACATTGAAACTCTGGGCTGCGGCACCATCGATTTTCACGCCATTGTAAAAAACGCTCCAACTGTCTTTTGCATAACCGTAGCCAAGGACCTTGAAGGAATTAGATGTAGCTCCGTTCAACTTATCTCCGCAATAATACACTGTCCAGCTGTCCTTGGCGTATCCGTCACGCAGGATAGTGAAATTATTTGCGGACGCACCTTTCAGTTCACGTCCGTCAAAATACACCTTTCCCCTGCTGACAAGATAAGGAGAATAGTAATGCCTCTCATATCCGGGCGCATTATAATCCGGTTGCCTGCCGGGACGGTTCTGAGCATACCCTTCCGCACAAATGCAGACTAATGTCAAAAATACTATAAGCCAACGGTTCATATCATATATTTATAATTGTATTCAGTTGCCGAGGCAACACGCAAAAGTAAACAATTTCACGACCTTAAGCAAGCGCGATGAGCACAACGTTGTTATGCGCCGCTACGATTATTATTGCCTTTGCCAGACTTGCCAAAGAGATGATAGCCTACAAAAGCTAATATCATTGAGGGTATAAAGCACACAACCGCAATCGTAAAAACAAAAGCAAAGAGTATTAATATGTCCAGGTATAAATCATTAAACACGCTGTAACCGCCAATTATAGCATCAAATATCATACATAACGTGATTAACAGGAGGAAAATCGCTTCATAAGTCAGTCCGAACACAAACCAATGCTTACCGTTAGCAATTATCCATGTAATCAAGCCGGATATAAGACTGAATCCAATTAGGAACGTCAGTATTCCTATGGTTGGAGTTTTTTCCCACACGCACTTGGCAATAAGCATCAAGCCTATTGCATACACGATAGTCGCAACCTCGAAAATCATAAAACGCTTATCGGTCAGCTGCATCACCTACCCCCTTTCTGCATTTTATTGGTTCTGCGAGATACGATATATCCAATAGTACATATAATGGCATTTGCAAGGAAACATATCGGAAACAAATATATCTGCCCGACAATCAAAGGATAAGACTCCATTTTGATTAACCTTAGTGTATCAATAGTTATCAGGTCTATTATGTATACGCCATTTGATGCGCAGAAAATCAGTATCCAGAGAGCTACGAGTGAGATCTTGGAAGAAAATTTCAGCCCTATTGCCGCCACTATGGCATAAGATATGACTATCAGTAAAGTCACACTAATATTCTCACCATACATTATCAACGGTAGTATTGAAAATGCCAAAGTAAGAATCGTCTCCCACACCCAGAATTGTTTATCGGTCAGTATCATTGTATTTCTCCTCTCAATTTTTCGATGAAATTTTGTACTTGTGTTGGCGACATTCTGGGAACGGAATCATTATGAAATCCTATTTCTTTGCTCAGCGGATGATAGAAATAAATCTTGAGACTGTCTGTATCATCATAACTTATCTCACATGAGATTGAATCCATAAGCTGAATATTGCCATGGCTATAATCTATCCGTGTGATACAATTCGGCATAATAAAAGTAGCATTATCATTGTCAATCCATTCGCCATGTGATAAATATATGCTTTCAATCAGGTTATTTATATATTGCTTGTTTTTAGCATATTTATCCTTGTTGATTGGAATAACCCATGTACGCGAACCATTTTGACGGATATTATATGTTTTCGACCCATAAAACACGCCCCTATCATTATCAAAACAATAACTATCTTTTTTCAACCGTCCACCTTCATAGGGAGACAAATCAAAGATAGTTTTCATCAACAGCCCCGATTTGCGCGCAAGATAAGCATTTCTATTTGCAACAATACCATCTTCCTCATAAATGATATATTCACCGTCTTCAGCAATAGTTGTAGGAATAAATGCCGAACAGATAAAAAGCACCGGGAGCAACAGAATCGCTGTGACGGAGAAATCAATGCGCAACCACCACTTCAGAAATTGCGGTTTGTCAAGTCCTCTGCCCAGAGGTAATCCAAACATTCCAAGCAGAAAACCGACTATAAAAACCCATACGTCAAGTCCCCAACGCCATGACAGGTTATTAGGTATAAGGTACACCATGCACCACCATGCGGGCAAAAGCGCGAGCTGCGCCCACACTATCCACAGGACTATTTTATATCGGCGTGAGTCTGACATAGGCTATAGATTCGCTTGGATTATGCTGTCATTCCACTCAATCACTTCACCTTTGTGATACATCCTGTTTCCGGCAACAGCGTAACCATTACCAATATATTTGAATTGTGAGGGGCTTGCTCCTTTTAGGATTATCTTCTTGGCAATTGCACCACCGCATCCCTCATATTCACCGGTCTCCTCATCTTCTTTAAATCCGTCAAAACAAACTTGATCTTGAGGATAATATACATGATGCTTGTCTTTGGCATACTCAGAGCCTTTGCATACGCGGAATGTCTCTATATCTGCATTGACATTCTCATCTTCTGTAAAATCCATACCTACAATATATCCCCAATAAATCTGCCCTCTAATATTATTGTAACCTTCTGCAAAACTGTCTACAGGCACACTCACCCACTCGCCCTTATCGGAAATATTATCGCTCCGATAAGAGCAAGCAGATAGGGACAGAAACATTATTGTGGTCACAATCAGTATTTTCATATGCCTTTTATCTGGTATGCAGCAAATGTATGAAAAATTTCTGACAGTTAATGGGACATTTGTCTCATTGGGTGTGAATCTAAGTTTAATCCAGGCGATTTTCAGGCTTTACATGACCATTTCCCGGAATCAATTGCCTGTGCCGAAGCGGGATGTGTCAACAGAATTTTGCTTCGGCTTGAAACCGTTGAAACGCCACACGAATGTTAGATTCATATTCCGGGTCATATCGTGCACTATCATTCTGTAGTCTTGTCCGGAAGTGATAATCGTCAGCTCCGGATTCCAAGTATTGAAAATATCGGTAAATTTAAGGTCAAGCTCGCAGCAGCGCTTCTTGCCGAAGAGGAGTTTTGCTCCCGCATCCATTTTCCAGAAAGAATTGAATCTACCCAAACCTTGTATTTGCCCGGTTATATATGCGAAATCAATGGACAGTGAGAGCGGACAGTCCGGGGTGAATTTGATTGTGTTGTTCAGAGAGCCGTAGAAAGAAAACCGCCTGTTGTCAAAACCTATGTCATGGAAACGGGAGGATTTTGCACGATTGTTCATGATATTTGCAACCGTAGTTGCATTCCAGACATTCCTCAAGCTGAAAGGCACATTGAATTGTACACCGATTGTGCGGGAAAAATCAAGATTAGTTGTCTGGAAAAGAAGTTTCAGTTCATCAGGTTTCTGGTAAGGAAGTTGGACAGAATATTTGTCGGCATACAGGAGATAAAGCGTTGCAACATACTTTTGCCTGAAAATATAGCTGAACTGCCCGGAATAATTCATATATGGCTGCAGCTCCGGATTCCCCTGTACAGTGGAGTAGTCATTGATATACGAAGTGCCTCCGTGCAGCTCCCAGTACTGCGGATATATGCGCTGTGATGTGAAATTGAGTTGGAAAATGCTTTTTGGGGTGCGGTAATAGGTCGCTCCGAGCTGAGGCACAAAATTCCAAGTATGCCGGTAATCATTATGGAAATATTCTGCCTTAACAGATGCGCTGAATGATAATCCACAGTCCAATGACGCCTGAGTGCCAACGTATGCATCAGCAACATCCTCCTTAAGTATATTATTAAAACCGTCATTCTCAGGCATAATATACTTCTGTCGGCTATGGTCAGTTGAATGGCTGTACTCCACGCCATAATTCAACTGCCACTTGCCCAACTGATGCTCTTTGTCGATATACACATGGTATTGTCTGATAGTCTGACTGTTGACAGCATTTATAACCATCGCATCACTCTTTGTCAGCGTCTGTTCCCTCTCCTCGTTGTAAGCGGAATAATCTCCACCGACACTGAAACGACCCGGCATCTCATAGCGGACGACTATATTATTAT
>CAMWQE010000092.1 GCA_947176335.1 uncultured Porphyromonadaceae bacterium
CCGTTACCTGACAAATTTTCTTGGATATAATTGCAGGAGGCAATCGATTCAGCATTCGCGGAATGGAAACAAAGCTTGAGAATTCTGGCAGGAACAAATTTCAAACCTGATACCATTAAAACCATACTCCTTGTCAAGTGTGGATTAACTCCCACTGAGCTTGCCTTACTGCTTGCACTTTCCAAAGGTTCAATATCATCCAGACGCTTGGAGATATCAAAAAAACTTTTAGGCGCCAAATATCCCTTACCTATTATTGATTCAGTAATACGCTTATTATAAGACGTCTATATAATATTTCCGCACTACTCCGCACTATCCCTACCATTTCCGCACTCAAAGGCTTGTATTACCTGCACAGCTTCTATATTTTTGCACAGAATAATTAAAGTTCATATCATGAAATTAAATTTATTTTGCGCATTTTTATTTATCTTACTTACTTTGCCATTCTATGGTAAAGCAGACATAACAACACCTTTGGAACCACCTACTACGGAAGACCCGGATCCCGAAAACAATAAGAAACATAAGGCACCGCCGGCTCCGGTGCTATGCTTTATAGATTTTGAGGCAGGGACGGTGTCATTCAGCTCCGCCACAATCGGTGAGATTGAGGAGTATCAGATTTGCAATGAATCGGGTGAAACCTGCATCAGCAATACCAATCGTCTGGATCTTTTGATTTCACCAAAAAAGTAATTATTTTTGCATAATATTCTATTAACCATAAAAAAATACAGAATTATGAGAACTCCCCTCTCTGCTTTTTTTACAAAAGGTATCGCTGTTTTATGCGGTTCACTCCTTGCAGTGTCATGTGCATCAGAAGCTGACGACCCTACAAAAAACAATCCGCTTGAACCTATAGAACTTTCCCGAACCGAAGTAGAAGTTTCGGCTAACGTCAAAAACTTTTCATTAGATCTCCTGAAAGCCACTGTTGACAACAGCGAAGATGGCAAAAACGTAGCCGTTTCCCCGCTCGGCGCAGCGATGGTTGCAGGAATGTTCGGCAACGCGCTTGCTGTTGAGGATCGTGACGAGCTTGCCGCTGCGCTGCGCATCGAAACAGCGGATTTGTCCGCACTCAACTCATTAAATGCCAAGATGCTCACCTCTTTGCCAACTCACGACAAATCGGCAAAGCTATTGCTATCAAACAGTTCTTGGTTCGATCAGTCTTGCGTTCAGCTTAACGACGCGTACCGGGCTATACTTGAAGAAACATACAGTTCTGAAATCTATATTACTGATTTCACTGCCCCGACTACTCTTGAAGCAATCAATTCATGGGTATCTGACCGCACGGACAAAGCGATACCTAACATTTTGCCACAACTTTCACCATTTTCGCGTGCCGTTTGGCTAAATGTGCTTTACTTCAAAGGAGCATGGACAAGCAAATTCGACAAATCAAAAACACAAGAAAAAAATTTTATTCTTGAAGACAGCACAACGACAAAAGTCAAAATGATGACGGGTGCAGAAAAAGTTTATGGAACATTAATCCATAAATTCATCAATGGCTATGAGGGCCCCATGAATGGACCGAATGCCGACCCTGAAAACATCTTGACTACCACAATGCTGACAATGGATTACGGAAACGGCGCATTCGCTTTCAGCGCTGTGATGCCTGACGCAAGAATCACTGTAAAAGACTTCCTCGCTGAAAACTCCGGCAACCTGATTAACGCTATCTCCAAGCCCGAAATTTTTGGTACTCCTGTTACGACAACAGATGTATTTTTCCCAAAACTCAGTTTTTCTGTTGAAACCGACCTTATAGAGCCGATGAGAGCGCTTGGAGCAAATAACGTTTTTGACGGGGTAAGCATGCCCGGAATTGGAATTGTAAGCACAGCAGACTCAAGCAAGCCGATGTTCATCAACGATTTTATGCAGAGCATCCGTCTTGATGTGGATGAAGAAGGTTCTGAAGTAAAAGTTGTTACCATAGCTACCGGTGAAGCAGCCTCTGGAATACCGACCGTAGCCTGCTTCGACCATCCGTTCATCTACTTTATCTGGGAAAAGACAACCGGCACAATCCTGCTTGCAGGAACAGTGATGAACCCCAACGAATAAATCCCTACCCTATCCCTTCTGCGGACGTGCCGGCATCCCCGGCACGCCCGCTTTTTATCTGCCGTATGAAAAGATTACCGCGCGGCGCGGAGATTTTTACAATAATCGGCAGGGGCTGTTGCATCAAACACTCTTTTTTTGCTACCTTTGCATCTGAATATAACCGAACACCATTAAATATATATATCATAATGAAGAAAAGCGCATTGCAAATAGCCCGCTCCGCTTATCAGCCCAAGCTCCCTGTGTCGCTCACAGGCAGCGTAATGGTGGTTGAAGGCGAGCCGACCCAGTCTGTTGCCGACCAGGAAGAAATCAAGAAACTCTTCCCCAACACCTACGGTCTCCCCGAAATCCGTTTTGAAAAGAATCCTACCCCCGTGCAGGGTAAGCCCATCAATGTGGGCGTAATCCTTTCCGGCGGACAGGCACCCGGCGGACACAATGTTATCTGCGGTCTTTTCGACGGACTTAAGAAACTCAACAAGGAGAGCAAGCTCTACGGCTTCCTCATGGGTCCCGGCGGACTTGTTGACCATAAATACATCGAGCTGACTCCTGCCATCATCGACGAGTACCGCAACACCGGCGGCTTTGACATCATCGGTTCAGGACGCACCAAGCTCGAAAAGAAGGAACAGTTTGACAAAGGCCTTGAAATCCTCAAGGAGCTCAATATCTCCGCACTCGTGATTATCGGCGGTGACGACTCCAACACCAACGCGGCTGTGCTCGCCGAATACTACAAGAGCATCGGCGCAGGCGTGCAGGTTATCGGCTGCCCCAAGACTATCGACGGCGACCTCAAGAACGAAGTGGTCGAAGCATCTTTCGGTTTCGACACCGCCACCAAAGTTTACAGCGAGCTTATCGGCAATATCCAGCGCGACTGCTTCTCCGCTAAGAAGTACTGGCACTTCATCAAGCTCATGGGTCGCTCCGCATCGCACATCGCACTTGAATGCGCGCTCCAGACACAGCCTAACGTATGCATCATCTCCGAAGAGGTCGAGGCAAAGAATCAGACCCTCGATGATGTTGTTAACTACATCGCCGATATCGTTGCAGCACGCGCCGCACAGGGCAACAACTTCGGCACAGTGCTGATTCCCGAAGGCCTCATCGAGTTCATCCCCGCAATGAAGAGCCTCATCGCCGAGCTCAACGACCTCCTTGCCAAGAGCCCCGAGTTTGCAACCCTCACCCCCGCCGAGCAGCGCGAATTCGTGCTGTCAAAACTCAGCGAGGAGAATGCAAAGGTGTTCGCGTCACTTCCCGAAGGCGTGGCTCGCCAGCTCACCCTTGACCGCGACCCCCACGGCAATGTGCAGGTGTCACTCATCGAAACAGAGAAACTGCTCAGCGAAATGGTTGCACGCCGCCTTGAACAGATGCGCGCCGAGGGCAAATACAACGGCAAATTCTCTCCCCTCCACCACTTCTTCGGCTACGAAGGACGCTGCGCCGCTCCCTCAAACTTTGACGCCGACTACTGCTACGCTCTCGGCTTCAACGCCGCTTGCCTGATCAACGCAGGAGTCACCGGCTACATCTCCAGCCTTCGCAACCTCACCAAGCCGAGCGTGCAGTGGCTTGCAGGCGGCATACCCATCACCATGATGTTTAACATGGAGCGCCGCCACGGTGAAATGAAGCCTGTTATCCAGAAGGCTCTCGTGCGCCTCGAAGGCACACCTTTCCGCCGCTTCGCCGCCAAGCGTGATGATTGGGCTATCAACACAAGCTATGTGTTCCCCGGCCCCATCCAGTACTTCGGCCCGTCTGAAGTGTGCGACCAGCCTACCCTCACCCTCTACTACGAGCACCTCGACAAGTAATCCACCTTGTCATATTAGTATCATGGAGTCCGGGCAAAATGTCCGGACTCCCTTTTTATCCTTACATGGGAATGACGTTTAAGATTTTTTATTAATTTTGCAGGGACGAGGCAATAGTGTCCGTCATTACCTTATTTCATAAGAACTCATGAGCACATATATTCCACCGTTGAAATTTGAACCTATCCTCAAAAGCGTAGTGTGGGGCGGAGAAAAAATCGCTCCCTTCAAAGGCATTGTCACCGACCAGAAGCAGATTGGTGAGAGCTGGGAAATTTCCGGTGTGAAAGGCAACGAATCGATCGTTGCAAACGGTCCGGACAAAGGACTCACCCTCTCCCAGATGATTGACAAGTACGGCGCGGAGCTCGTAGGGGAGAAAAATTACAAGACTTTCGGCAATACCTTCCCGCTCCTTATAAAGATTATCGATGCGGCAGGAAACCTGTCGCTTCAGGTGCATCCCGATGACAAGCTCGCCAAAGAGCGCCACAACAGCCTCGGCAAAACCGAGATGTGGTACATCGTGGATGCCGACGAAGGTGCTGAGATATGCGCCGGGCTGTCAAAGGAGCTCACTCCGGACGAATATGTGAAGAAAGTGGAGGATTTCACAATCATGGATTCGGTAGCACACCATCAGTCCCATGCCGGGGACGTGTTCTTCCTTCCTGCGGGACGCATCCATGCCATCGGCGCGGGCAACCTGCTTGTGGAAGTCCAGGAAACAAGCGATATCACATACCGCATATATGACTACGGCCGCGTTGACGCCAAGACCGGCAAGCCCCGCGAACTCCATGTGGAGCAGGCAAAGGATGCGATTGACTACAAGGTTTATCCCAATTATGTTTCCAAGCCCACTTTCGCACTTGAAAACGTATATGAACTCGTATCATGCCCCCACTTCCAGGTTTACCTGATAAATATTGACGGGGAGATAAAACTCCGTCCTACCATCACCGGATTCTCGGCGATGACCTGCATAGAGGGTGAGCTGGCTATTAAGGATGAAACCGGCACGGAAGTCAAATTCCATCAGGGTGAAAGTGTCCTCATTCCCGCAAACCTCAGGAATTTCAGCATCTCCGGCAAAGGAAAAATCATTGACGCATTCAACTGAGAAGCTTAACGCAGCTTATCGGATTATAAGCCAGTCGGCGTCCTCGGCAGAGGATGCCGATTTTGTTTCCTGCCCGGGCGCCGGTGCAGCAACCGAATCGGTTTTATGGGTTTCCACCGACTTATTTTTCTTCTTGCGGCGGAGGAATGAGAAAATATTGTCGAAATCGCGCTTCAGCACAATTCCCACGCCCTGGGTAGTCAAAGCGTTCTTCACATAGTAATTTCGGTCGTTGTACCTGTTGTAAGCCTTCAGGCGAAGATTGCCGCTTCTGTTTATAAGATATTCTATGTCAAAGTCGCCGATAAATGAGTTATTGTTAAGCGTCTTGTCACGGTAGCCGAAATTACCGTTGAGAAGGAGCCTGTTGTTCAGCAGCTGGCTTGACAGGGCGAGGTCAACCTCCACATCGCTGAAATCCCCTCTGTCGCTCCTGATATTCGGAGCAAGCCTCCAGTTCTCGCTGAGCTGTCCAAGCATACTGCTGAGCTGTGATGAGATTGTTGATGATGCCACAGAAACAAATTCATTGCCCTTGGTGGTGCTCATATAGTCCGGAGTATAGAATTTGTTTAGCGCGAGCAGGTAGATAATCTGCCTGTTCATCATGTCCTCGGTGCTGACAATGCTCTTGACCTTGCGGTATGTGTCCTGGCTCAGAGTAGGAAATTCAAGGTCAAAGGCAATATCCGGCTGCCTCATGTCACCGCTCACCATCATCAGCGCATGAACCGGCACATTGGTGCGTGTCAACTCCCTGTCATCAAGGAAAGATTCGTCAAGATCGCTCAGGTTTGCGGTAAGCGAGTAAACAGCCTCTATGTTCAGTTGCGCCGCGTATGGATCGCCGTGGAAAGAAATCGAGCTGCCGTCACGTATGGTGAAATCCTTTATGATGATATCCTGGAGAGTGAAGTTGTAGCTGCCGCGCTGCAAAGTGTATGTGCCGAACATTTTCAGGTCCTCGCTCGATGAATCGTATGTCATCCTCAGGTTGCCGCTGCCGAAAGCCTTTATCCTGTCACCGCCAATCGGGTCCATAACAAGGTTTATCTGCGCCGCCGGAGTAACAGATACAGCGATATTCATATTATAGACACTTCCCTCTCCGGCATCATCCTGCCCGGCGATGCGCTTCTTAAGCTCCTGCACTATTTTTGGAGGTGCAGATGCTGCCGCGATTGAATCTTTCTTCGCCTGGTCGCGGTCACGGAAAGTAATGAAAGTGTAATCGTTTGCAACTTCGGCATCGCTGAGCACAAAAGTGAATGTCGAGTTAGCCGCAGTAGTCATGTTCACGCCTATGTTGACGACACCCGGCTCTCCGGTGACAGACGCGGAGCCATTGCCGAAAATCCTACCGTACCAGTTGGTTTCATTATTCTCCTTGACATCGTAAACAAGCATATTCTTTGCCTGGGTTATTTCAAAATTGAACCTCGGGCTCTTGAAAAACTCATGGTCGAGTGTGCCGTTTAAAAGAGCGGTATTACCGTAAATGTCAGTCAGTGTTATATTTTTAAGGTCTATATGCCCGGGAACAAGATGCACTGAATCTGTTGCGGAGTAAGTTGTATTAGTGAAATCTATCTTCAGCTTCAAATCCTCGGCATAAATGTCACCGACCATGTCGATGTATTTGAAACTGCCCCAGAGGTGGGCTTTGCCGGAAGCATATCCGCTGACGCTTGAAGTAAACGCCTCCATGAACGGCTTCATGAAGCCAACCTCAATCTTGTCCGCGTCGAAATACATGTCAAGCGAGTCGCTCATCGGCATAATCTTTCCGTCAATCTTGCTGCTCCGCCCGTTTGTCTGGTTCACGATAGCATCAATGACCACTGCTTTGGCAGGATTGTCCCAATATGATTTGACATGGGTATCCCCCATCAGTGAATGGTTATAAGTAAGAGCCTTCACATCAAGATTGTCGGTAAACAGCACCGGTTCTGGCGAGAACAGACCGGAAGCGGTGATATCGCCCGACGCAATGCCGCCGAACATTGCCGTCGGGATATCGAGCGTTTCAAAAACATAGTCGAGGTTAACTCCGCGGAGCGCAACATCGATTCTGTCCTCCACGTCAGCCGAAGCGACACCTGATGCGGAAAGATACTGGTTGCCTCTGCCGATACGGAAATCGGAAACAGTGATGCGTCCCGGCACAATAGCAATCTTCGCCGGAGAGACCGTCCATGCCGTATCGTTGAAAACAAGCGTGCCGGGATTGACATCGATTATAGTCGAGCGCTTATTGGTAACGGAATCGTGGGCAAATGTTGTTGACAGCGAAAGCAGACCGCTGAAATCCTTCTCTCTCGCCACCTTCCATTCAAGCCGGGTGTCAATATGGTTATTTGCTGCGAAAACAGTGCCGTCAAGCGTCATGTCCCCTTTCTTTGTAGGATAAACCGAAGTGAAGTACATATTGCCGCGCGGCTTGCCTGTAGCCTCATCATCTGAAACAAGCACCGCAAGCGTAGTGCTTTCAAGCAACCGGTTTCCCTGTTGCAGATAAGGCGCATCGACGGTCAACCGGAAATCTTTTGCAACCGCATTAAAAGAGGAGGAAACTGATACCGGATAAATCACTTTGACCGGAAGGCTCACAAGACCGTCCAGCGGCTCCGTGGTCTTGATATTAGCGTTCAGAACAAGGCTGTCGCCGGCATTCACATAATGATGCGGAGAGGCGACAAGCTGTGGCAGCATCTGCGCTGCAACATGGCGCACTGATGCCGCGAGGGTGGAAAAACGGAAGTCACCCGAAACATCTGCATCCATTATCTTGCTTTTCAGGCTTATATTCCGGATCGTATCATTGTCATGCGCCGATAGCAATATATCTCCTATATCCGCTTTCTTGCCGTCAAGCCCATTGATTTCTATTCCTTTCAGCTCCAGTTGACCTTCAATATCATTGATAGTCGTCCAGCGGGCGTCAATATTGCCTTTTACTGATGATGTATAGCCGGCGAATTTGCCGTTGACACCCAACAACCCCGGTGTAAGATGCCTTATTTCAAATTCTGACGTCAGTTCACGCAAATGGTTGACTTCGCGGAAATCCGCTTCGGCATCAAGAGAAATATCCGGATTGTCGACTGCTATAGTGCCCCTGTAAGAACCTCTGCCGAACTGCACTGCCGCAGTCAGGTTCTCAATATCTTTTCCTGCATAGTGGGCGGACGCAACAGAGAGGTCCATGTTGCCGGTAAATCCGGCATCAGCAATCACACCATCACCGGTCAACGAAGCAGTGAAAGCTCCCAGACGTGAAAGCGCGGTAGTGGTGGAATCAAAAAGCACGTCACCATGCATGTCATCAAAGTCAACCGAGAAATCGAAATTTTTCACTGACTTGCCGCTCAATGTCGCTTTCGCTCCGGCTATGACGC
>CAMWQE010000093.1 GCA_947176335.1 uncultured Porphyromonadaceae bacterium
CACAGGGCTCGGCCTCAAAAGAGGCGGAGAGTCCGGCAACGAGCGGAGCTTCATTGCAGGCAACAAGCATATCGATGCCGTTTTCCACCACAAATTTGTCAATGGCGCGGAAATCCAACGGTGATATCGCCACATTTGTGCCATATTGGGTTGTGCCTCCGTTGCCGGGTGCAATAAACAGTTTGTCAAGTTTCGGGCTCTGGGCAATTTTCCAAGCGAGCGCGGACTCTCTGCCGCCGCTTCCAAGTAAAAGTATATTCATAGCTGTATATTATTTCTTTTTCCAACCTTTACGGCTTCGCATAACCACTCCGTCCTCTGACGGTGGAAGTGAGGGACGCTTTCCAACAAGGCCCTTCAGTGCATTTTCGTTTCTACGCCGTGCCAACGGATTCTCCTCTTCCGGCTCATCATTATCACGGCTTGCAAAACGACCTTTTTTTGGACGGTAGTTATCTTCGAGTTTGCTTCGCTGCGCACGTTTGCGGTCATCGCGTCCGCCATGCGATTTACCGCCGAAGGACTCCTTGCCGCCAAATCCTTTTTTCCGTGCATCACGCTTCCACTCCTCATCAGTCATTTTGCGCGGACCTTTTGATTTTCTGTCAGCATTGCGGTCCGAATCACCGGCGCGAAGTGAACGACCGGATTTCCGGAAACTCTCATAGTCTCCGTCAAATATGATGTATTCCCTCAATTCACATTCAAGGGCACCATTGAAAATCGTTTCTTTGACCGAAGGAGAAAGTCCGATACAGTTGAAATATTCCTCGCGGTAGCCGATAATCCACGCGTGGTAGCCCACAAACACTCTTTTCAGCTTTGTGCCTATCATACGGTAAAGCCCTTCCATGTCATCAGAGCCAATTCGCTCGCCATACGGAGGATTTGTAACTAAAATTCCGTCAGCAGGAGCCTCTTCCCACTGAGATATCGGTTTTACTTTCAGGTCAATGTATTTTCCTACACCCGCCTGTTTAATATTTCTTTCCGCTATGGCAACTGCTTTAGGAGATATGTCACTACCATAAATGCACTGCTTCAACTCCTTTTCTCCGGACTCGTCATTATATATGCTGTCAAAGAGCTCCGCATCAAAGTCTTTCCACGACTCAAAAGCGAACCTCTTGCGATAGATGCCCGGCATAATCCCCGCGCCTATCAGGGCAGCCTCGATAAGGAATGTGCCAGACCCGCACATCGGGTCAACGAAGGGGCAATCCCCTCTCCAACCGCTTTTCAGAATAATTCCGGCAGCAAGCACTTCATTTATAGGTGCCTCAGTCTGCTCCACACGGTAACCTCGCTTATGCAGCGATTCGCCGGATGAGTCAAGCGACAAGGTCACACGCTCTCCTGCGATATGCACGTTTATCATAACATCCGCATCCTGTAACCTTACTCCCGGACGTTTGTCCGCACCAAAACGGTCTTTAAAATAATCCACAATGGCATCTTTTACCCTATAAGTTACATAACGGGAATGTGTGAATTCATCCGAATTGCTTACCGTGTCAAGGGAAAATGTCTTGTCAAGCGATAATATCTTTGTCCAGTCGTACTCCTTTACCATTTCATAAAGCTCGTCCGCATCGTGGGCAACGAACTTGTATATTGGTTTGAGTATCCTTAATGCGGTGCGGCAACACATATTAGCCTTATAAAGCATTGCCTTGTCACCCTCAAACGACACCATCCTGCGTCCGGGCTCAACATTCACCGCCCCGAGATTGCGCAGCTCCTCTGCAAGCACATCTTCAAGACCGTGAAAGGTCTTAGCAACCATCTCAAACTGAAAATTATCCTCCATGACTCTTATTGTTGGGCAAAGTATTATTTGAATCTAAGTATATTGTCAGGACGCGCCTGCACGAGTTTCTCACCGGCGCCCACATCTTCGGTTATCCATAGGTTACCACCGATAACCGCTCCGTCTCCGATGTGAATGCGTCCGAGCACCGTCGTATTTGCATAAATCACCACATCATTACCGATAATAGGGTGACGCGGCACACCTTTTACAGGGTTATTATTCTCATCTCTGGCAAAGCTCTTTGCACCGAGAGTGACACCCTGATATAACTTGACATTGTTTCCTATTATTGCTGTGGCACCTACAACCACACCGGTTCCGTGGTCTATCACGAAACTCTCACCGATTGAAGCGCCTGGATGTATATCGATACCGGTATCGCGGTGCGCCTGTTCGCTAATCATCCTGGGGATTACCGGCACACCGAGTTCATACAATATATGCGCGATACGATAGTTTACTGTAGCCCTTACACCTGGATAACAGAAAATCACCTCATCAACGGAGGGAGCCGCAGGGTCTCCTACAAATGTAGCCTGCGCATCAGAGAAAAGCACCCTGCGGAGTTCCGGCAGCCGCTCTATGAAATCAAGAGCCATGCTTTTGGCATCATCCTTGATGCTCTCCTTTCCCTGTTCGCCAAACGCGAGTCCCGCCGCAATCTGAACCCTGAGGCAATTGTAAAGTTCTTCAACGGCAATACCGGTATAATACTGTAGGTTATGGTAAGAAATACCTGAAGCCCCGAAGAAACCGGGAAACACAAGACGGCGGCTTAATGAAATAATCTTCCCTACCTCATCATGGCTCGGGAGTGGAGCTCCGCCGTTTCGTCCTTCATGGGGCAGACGCGTGCAACGCTCATCCACAAGCTGGTTCACCACAGCTGTGACTCTCTCCGCGCACCCCTGCGCATTACGCGCCGATACCTGTTTGTCCATAATGCTGCAAAGTTAGTCACAATATATCTGAGAATCCAAAAAAGGTAATCAGATTTTGGACACTCCGGTATAAGTTTCGCTCCTTCTTTTGCCGAAACCAATCCTGCGCATAACATAAGCCACCACAAAATATATTCCGGTAAGAAGCCAAAGCATCATATAGGGATGAGCCTCCTCCGCAAGTACAGCGCCATTACTGTTCATCCTGATGAATCCCTCCACGCCCCATGTAGCAGGAATAGCATCGCTGACAAGGGTCCAGAACGGGCTCATCGCGTAGCGCGGCCAGGTCAGACCGCTCAGGAAGAGGAATACTACAGAGGTAAACACCACCACAAGCATGGAACTCTCACGTTCTGTAACAAATACTCCGATAAACTGACCGAGCATTGAGCTTGCAAGCAGAAGAGGGAGTATGAACATGAAACAGTGCCATATATTGCCGACATGGGGCAGTGAGAACATAAGAGGAATAATATGGAGGATATACAATGCCATCGGTATATAGCATACCAGATAACATAAGGTCTTACCAATTATTGTAGCACCTGCCGGCGCGTCAACACTCATGGGATCGTAACCGTTGTTACGCCGACGCCTTTCACTTACTCCGCCGGCAATCATAGTGATACCGAGTATCATGCTCTGCTGCAATATAAGGATAATGATGCCCGGAATGATGAAAGATGCGAACCCTTGTGTGGGGTCACCGGTGAAAACAGCATCGTTGCTGATAGTGCTTCCGTCAAAACTCTGCACTATGAGCCCGAGGTCATTCATCACGTCTCCACGGATTTTCTCCCCGAGGCTAAGCTGAACATCCGTAAGTGCTCCGAGAGCCGCCCTGTAGCGCAACAGCAGGCTCATGTCTGCGAAATATGTCACCTGGGTCTGCTCCCCACGTCCTATCTTCTTCGCATAATCAGCGGGAATCTCCAATACACCGAACACTTTCTTTTCATTGCTAAGCTTACGTGCGGCTGGAATATCCGGACAATACTGGTACACTTCAAGAGCCGGGGTAGCATCTATCATTCGTGCAAGTTCGCGGCTTTCAGGGCTACGGCTATGGTCCACAATCGCTATCGGCAGGTCGCGGATAACCTCTGTATTATAAATCAATGTATAGATGACAGGGTATCCAAGCGGAAGGACGAAAAAGAAAATCAACACGCCCATATCGCCGAACACCAGCCTGAACTCACGCGCCCAGACCCTTGCCACCGATTTAAACCAACCTAATATGCCGTTTCCAGAATTCATATTCTATACAATTACTTTTAAGGTACATACACAGGATTCAGACAATGCTTTTTCAGGCGTCCGAGCCCCAGCATTCCAGCAAGCGGGAAAAGCATGAGGACGATATAGTACCATCTTGAATAATACAAAGGTATGCCGTTGAGTGCCTGGTCAGCATAAATCAAGAAATAGTAGCGCGGAGGCAATATATAGCTGAATATGCCGATTGCACCATACATACTCTGCACCGGAAAAGAGTATGCGGCAATAGAGAAGGCAAGTATGCCGGTGAGCGATGCCAGGCTCATGCTCAGACGCAGGTTCGGTATGGCGCACACAAGCACAAGAGCAAATCCCTGACTGCCGATTACCAGCAGAATCATGGCGAGAATCATGTGCCATGCAGGACAGTTCATCGGAAAATGAACCATTGTGTACATCACCGCCTGCAGTCCGACACCGATAATGCTGAACACTATCGCCTGAGGAATCAGTTTGCCGAGTACGGCACATACAATTGAGCCGCCGCTCGCTCTAAGCCATTCGATGGATGTGCCTTTCTTAATTTCATCGCAAATAGTGTAGCATGCCATAAGCATCACCATAAGAGCGACGACTCCGGGGATGAAAGAGTTGCACAGGTAAATCGAATAATTGAGCCACGGGTTGCCAATAGCCTGCTCTGCAATGACCACCGGTTGCAACAAGGTACCGGCAACACTTTCATTAACTCCGGTACTCACCAGAGTTGTCTGCACGACTCCTCCTGCTGTAGTGACGGCAGCCGTCTTAAAGCCCTTGTAAGCAAGAGAGCCGGGCACAAACACCGTCATGTCACTATAGTAGGTGATAGTGGTACCCGCTCCTGAGATAGCATTTTTCTGGAACCCTCTGGGAATGATGAAGAAACCAAAAGTCTCACCTTTGCGCAACCTCGCAAGAGCGTCCGCATAGCTTTCGTCCGCATGAGCCACGTCTATCAGCTCTGTCGAACCCAGATTGCGTATCACTGTCCTTGAAAGGTTTGAACGGTCCAGGTCTACTATCGACACAGGCACCTTGAGCGGCAATCCCTCCTTCATAAGGTCCATAAAGAAGAACCCGAACAGAAGCGGGACAAGAGTGCAGCAGACAAGGTAAACCCGCCTGGAGCATAGCTTGCGCCATCCGTAATTCAGCGATTGCCAGAATATCTTGAACATTTCCTGTTAAGGATAAGTGATTATTTCTTGTAAATTACAGTCATTCCGGGACGTAGCGCGGAAATATCTTCCATCGGACGCGCCTTCACCTCGAAAGTACGGCTATCCCAATCGCCGGTAGCCTTTGTGGCACGCCAAGTAGCGTAACTGCCGAGGTCACGCACATAATATATACGAGCCTTTGTCTCCTTCATGTCAAGGGCGGGAATCATCACTGTGATTGAATCACCGAGTTTCATGTCATTGAGCAGAGTCTCACGCACGTTGAAAACCACCCATTTGTCGCTGACTTTAAGAACACTCATTATCGGCGCGCCAAGGCTCACAAGTTCACCGACCTCGGGATAAATCTGATCTATCTGACCATCGCACGGAGCTGTGAGATACTGATCCTCCAGCAGGCTCTCCACTTCGGCAACGCCTCCCTTAGCGACATTCACCATGGCGGCAGCGCTCTCCTTGTCCTCTTTCTGGGCACCTGCGATTGCAAGGCTGAGCTGGCTTTCAGCAGCTTTTTTAGAGGCGACGGCGGCATCGTAGGCTGCCTTTGCTTCATCACGCTTCTGCGCGCTGACAACATTCTGCTTGTAAAGCGCTTCCATGCGGTCATAAGTTTTCTGGGTAATTGTCACCGCAGCCTGTGCCTGCGCAACCATCTGGCGCGCGGTGGCAACAATCTGCGAACGCGTTCCCGCGTCAATCTTTTTATTCTGTGCGGCAGCTGCATTCTCCATAGCCTCTGCCTGCATCAATTTGGCTTCTGCAAGTGAAGAATGGATATGCACCAGAGTATCACCGGCTTTGACCATATCACCCTCGCTCACATAAAAGTCCATCACTCTGCCGGGCAGTTTTCCACTCACACGCACCGAAGTCGCGTCTGCCTGACCTTCGATTATCTCATCCGGCTCATTGAGGAAACAAAAACCTATGATGGCGAGAGCCAAGGTTGCCACCACTACACCCACGAGAGCGATCATTATTGTTTTTGACTCCCGTTTCTCTGCATTGCTGCTGTTATACATATCTGCCATAACGCGTTTGTTTTATTTTTCGGAATTAAAATCAGGTGTGACAAGTGTGCCGAGTGCCTTTGAGAGGTACACGTCGCACAGATGCACGTCAATCATCGCATCTATATTTTCAGAGTTCGCTTTAAGCCATGCTGTCTGCGCCTCCATGACATTATCAACTGTCATCACGCCCTCACGGAAACCGAGATTCGCCTGACGGAGATTTTCATTCGCCTTGCTGAGGTTCGTTTCGGTCATATTGAAAGTCTTAATTGCTTCCTGGGCTTTGAAAGCGCTCTGGCTTACCTGAAGGTGCACCATCTCGCGCGCATCTTCCAGCTCAAGCTGCGCAATCTTCGTCTGAGCCTTTGCGGCACGGTACTTATTGTAGTTGCCTCCCCAGTGCCATAGTGGAACTGTGAGCATGGCGCCTACATTGAAACCGCCGTCAAACTTGCGGCTGAAACCATTGAACATATTCGGGTTACTGAAAGAATAGGAGCCTATTACTGCGAGATTAGGCATCATCGACGCACGCTCGACATTCGCTTTCTGCTCGTAAATCTTGACTCCGAGGGCGAGAGCACGCAAATCTGGACGGCGTGCAAACACATCCTCCATATCATAATCGTTTGCCGGAGGAGTGGTACTCTTTATCGATTCCATGCTGCAATCCTCATCTTCAAGCTGCATCTGCGTATCTACAGGGAGACCGCACACCTGGGCGAGAGCCATACGGGACAGAACAAGGCCGTTGTCCACCTTAGTCTGGTCTACCTGAGCCTGGTTTAGCTTTACTTCGACTGTAAGCAGATCACTCCTTGTAGCCACACCCTGCTCCACCATGGCATTGACATTGCTGTGGAGGGTATCAAGAAGGTTGACGTATGAATCGCAAAGTTTCTTTTTTGCTTTGAGCGAAACAACTTGCCAGTATGCCGCATCAACGGCGTAAACAATGTTTTCCGCCTCATTGCTGCGCATCTCTTTCGCAAGATTCTCCGCAAACTTGGTAATCTTGTTCATTGCCACAATCTTACCACCCATAAACACAGGCTGGGTAAGGGTGACCGCACCGAAGAAAACATTATGGATATTGAAAGTCATCGCATCCTTGGGGATAAGGGCGACTGTCTCGGGAATATACTGCCCGTCCGGACCTTTGATGGGTTCGCCGGTCATCGGATTTTTGACAAGATTGAACTCATAGTCCTGCTTCTCAAGATTGAATGTCTTGGTTGGAAGCAACTGGTCCTTTGAGAAAACGGAAAGGTTTTTCTGGTTGTACATGTATCCGCCGGTAAAGTCCAACGCCGGAAGATAAGCGGCGAATGCTTCACGATTCTGGTAATGTGCCTGCTTTACACTCTCATTGCCGATTAGCATGCGCTTATTGCTACGCAATGCCATATTACGGCAGGAGTCAAGGCTCACGACATCTCCGCCAAACGCGGTCATACCGCCAAAAAGCATCACCGCCGCCATGACAATGCGCCCGGAATGCATGCATTTATCAAAACATCTCATAATAAATAATGCGTTAAAACGTGAGCGGAAGATGCCGATACATCAAACCGCTTTGCAAATTTAACAAAATCACTCTTAAATTAGTTCTCTGTTTCAGCCATATTCTCTATTACTTGTTAAGGAGATTAATGCTCAAAAAAACATAAGAGAGGTAGCACTTCCATGCAATAGGTATGAAAAACAAAAGGATAGTCTCACGACTATCCTTAAGCTTCAAATACACAATTATCTATAAAACAACTATTTAATATGTTAACTCTCTTTCATTTACATACCTGTGCCGCATTTGTGGCAAATAGGATTGTGCTACGCATACCTTATTTTGGGGCAAAAATGGGGTAAAAAGCGTATTGTTAACAAATCCGTGCGCAAAATTATAAAATTTAATAATTGCCCACCAATTTGTTATTGCTTTTTTCTATACTTTATTTAATTTTTACACAGATGTTAAATTATTTTGACAATATCCGCCGCAAGTTCGTGCCCGGCAAACCAATATTGAACGGGCATACAG
>CAMWQE010000094.1 GCA_947176335.1 uncultured Porphyromonadaceae bacterium
AACAGTTGACGGTCCGGGATTCCGGACCGCCATCTATTTTGCAGGATGCCGTCACAAATGCCCCGGATGCCACAACCCTGAGTCGTGGGACTTTGCCGGAGGGAGGGAAATAAGTGTGGAAAACCTTCTTTCCATAATCGAAGAAAACGACATGGATGTCAGCCTTAGCGGCGGAGATCCTGTTTACCAGACAGAAGAACTACTACCTCTATGCCAGGGCATAAAAGCACAAGGTAAAACAATATGGTTATATACAGGATTCCTTTTTGAGGAACTCTGGGAGCGACACGGCGGAAAAACACTGCTTGAAAGTGTGGATGTGGTGGTTGACGGTCCCTTTATTGAAGCTTTGCGGGACACATCGCTGCTTTTCCGGGGCTCCTCAAACCAGAGGCTCATTGACTCACACCTCTCTACCCCGGATAACATTATCCTCTGGCACTCCGACTTCTAATTTAGTAGTGCAGTTACGGTTAATGATGCGTATAAAAGCATCATCCCTTACAGATATATACTTTATAACGACATTTTCAACTCACTCAGTAATTGTGAGCCGGTCATAACCTCCATTTTTGAAAAAGCAAATACCTTTTTACCCAAATCCTTTAAAGAGGCTCCTATATGAAAAACATCTTCATCTATAATGAGGAATCGGTCATGGGCTTTAGTATATGTGTGCAATGTAAGCCCTGGATACTGAGAATTGTGCTGCTCCACATCTTGTTTGAGTTGACGAGTAATTTTCCCATCATATATATCTACAGTTACACCGGGCTTCCGTTTTGATAATTGAACAAGTACTGTATCATCTACATAGTTGTCGATTAATACAATCCGTCTATTAGCTTGTTTAATTAATCTTGAAATTAATACATAAGCATCAAAAATTTGCCCATTGAAAAAAATCCCCTGTTTAATTTCTGATTGTGCATTCAATTTATCAAATATTATATCAATCTTCTCATCAGTTCTCAATTGCTTCAACTCTATTCTCTCCATACGTTGAAATATTGAGATATTATTGATTAGGAAATTACGCATTGCAACGAATGCCTCTATTATCCGAATACTTGTTTTAATCGCTGTATCACTTTTTAATACCGCAGAAAGCATCCCGACTCCTTGCTCTGTGAACGCATAAGGATTTCCCACAGAATGTTTGAGCATTGCAAACCGGTCACAATTTGTGACCAGTTCAATTTTCTCATCATAAGTTAATTGAAACCTGAAACTTTCCGGGAATCTATTTATATTACGTTTTACCGCTTGATTAAGGACCTTTGTTTCAACATTATATAGTTCAGCCAAATCTCGGTCAATCATTACCTGTTTCCCCCTTAAAGTGATTATACGGCTTTCAATTGGCACTATGATGTGGTCACATTTTGTTACCGCTGGAATGTGCCTATTATTGGACTTTTTTTCATTTACGGAATTCATAATATTATATACGAGAGGATGCAATCAGTACTGGAGGTAGATGAAGGGGACGATTTCACTGCTACGCACCTGAATTATAAGCAGGATTATTATCGCAAGTACCACTGCTTGGAATATCAACGGCATTCCTGTATACATTTTCTTGAACTTCTGGGTCCATCTCTCCGGTGCGAAGTGCATCAGGTAAGCCCCGACTATGGCAAGCACAATCATCAGATACCCTTGTATGAACTGCGGAGCAACAGACAGGTGAAAGTTGTGGATTATCTGGTTACCCATGTCGCGCACCGTTTCAAGCGACCTCGCGCGGAAGAACACGAAACTTATAGCTATAAGGTTAAATGTCAGGAAGATATTACCTATCACACGCCATCTTGACTTCTCCTTCTTAACCTGTGGAGTATCTTTAGGCACTTTTGTGCCGAACAATCCTTTCAGTTCCTTGTGACCAATGAGGAATATTCCCTGCAAACCACCCCAGATAAGGTACATCCACGATGCGCCATGCCATAATCCGCCGATAAGCATAGTGTTCATCTGGTTCATGTTACGGCGTGTTTTGGAGCAACGGTTGCCACCCATTGGGATATACACATAGTCCCTGAGCCATGTCGAGAGCGATATGTGCCATCTGCGCCAGAACTCCGTGGGGCTCTGCGATTTGAAAGGCGAGCGGAAATTGTCAAGAAACCGATAACCAAGCAGCAGCGCAATGCCTATAGCCATATCGCTGTACCCTGAAAAATCACAGTACAGCTGAATCGTGAAACCATACACTCCCATCAGGTTTTCAAATCCGCTGTAAAGTGACGGATTGTCGAATATCCTGTCTACAAAATTCTGGCTGATATAATCAGCTACAATTACTTTCTTGACAAGTCCGATGATTATCAGGAACAGACCTTCGCCGACCATGGCTCGTGAGGCAACGGGATTCAATTTCACCTGCGGCAACATATCCTTTGCCCTCACAACGGGTCCGGCAAGCAATGGCGGGAAGAATGTGAGGTAAAACGTATAAGCAAGGAAATCGGTGCATGGCTCAATCTCGCGTCTGTAAATATCAACTATGTAGCTTATTGAGCGGAAAGTAAAGAAAGATATGCCTGCCGGAAGCACAATGTCAAGCGCATTGAAATCCTGACCACTGAAATTTGCGAAAGTACTCAGCAACAAATTGAAATACTTGAAATAGACGAGCATCCCCACATTCATGATTACGTTGACCGCCACAATGAGCCTGCGAACCCAATTACGGGAGGCATGACCCATAAGGATACCGAGAACATAGTCTGAAATACATACTCCGAGCAATATAAAGCAATATTCAGCCGAAGATTTATAGTAAAAATATAGGGAGAAGAGGATTACAAAGATAAGTTTCAGCCATTTGCACTTGCGAAGTATACGGTAAACAATGAGAAAACCGACAAACAGAAGCAGAAACAGTCCAGTGTTGAACAGCAGTGGGTTAGACATATCGTATTTCAACACCTGCACAATCTTGTCGGTGTCAAACTGTGACCACAGGTTTATAAAGAAATCCTTTATATCCTGAAATATCTTCGCTATATCGAGTCCGGAGAAAAAGCCGGTTATTTTATCCATTTTATTTCTTGGGGATTAATGCGTTAATTAAAGCCTCATACATCAGCTTGCCGTTCAGTTTATAACCGGAAGACGTGTGATGCACCCTGTCGCGGCTCAGAAGTTCTGAATCTATCCATGTGTTGGAAGCTCCTGTACCTCCTGCTACATCGTACCAGTCGTAGGTAGCGATGTGCTTTTCACGACCGTAACGGAGGATTTCATTTCGTATAGGCAGAATATTGTTGTTCACCGAATAACTTCTCACTCTCCTTGCGCGCCGACCTGTGCCTGTGCGGCGAACGCTGCTACGCTGGCATTCCATAGGGGTGACAAGCAGTATTTCCGCATCCGGATTATTCTGCTTTAGCGAGGTGACAAAGTTATTGAGATTACGTCTGAATTCAAGTATGTCAAGTTTTCCGAAAGCCTCGTTTGTGCCGAGTGACACAATAATCAAGTCCGGTGACAATTCTTTTATTCCTGATGCGGTTGTACCCACATTATTGTACGTGTAGTATGTGGCACCGTTGTTTCCTATCGCGTGATAAACGAGCCCCGGACGCTCGTTGGTGACAGAAGCGCAGAAAAATGTGAACCCTTTTGATGTTTCAAAAGTGATGTCTGCAACCGTAAGCGCTTCCCACAGGGTTATATCGACATAGCCGTTACCGGACTTGACACGGTATGGCACAGGCATTCCATACTCATTTCCTACTCCGGTAATGGTAATAGTGCCTGAATAGAACAATCTGATTGCCGTGAAAGGGTTATAACTTTCCTCATCGTCAGCAGTATATATCCTCAGGTTGCCACGGTTTCCGACAAGGGTCAGCGAAGTGCCGTTGAAACCCATCGGATTTGTCCACGGACCTCTCATCACTTTCTCCGCTTTCCATTTACTGCCGCTCTCTATCGTATAATCTGTAGGCTGGTTGGTACCGGAAAGGCGCAGCGGAGACACCAGCCCTCGTCCTGCGTTTCCAAAATCGAGTTGAAGCAGTTCACGGGTAACCGATGTGCCGATTTCCGCCTGTATATGGCTGTCACCGATATGTACTACCGACACGACTTCAGAGCCTGAATTTGCCACACTGTTACGCAAGCCGCTCCAGTCAGCGCCGTTCAATTGTATTCTGTTCGCAGCGCGTTTTATGAAAGACGGAATCTGTCCGCTGTCTATTTTCCCGTCATTGTAGAGCACCACTCCCCTTTCGCGCACATCGGTATCGTTCACATCCACGTCCAGAGAATCAACATCATCCTGGGCGAATGCGCCGAAGCAGCAAAAGAATAATATGGCGGTTAAAACAGCTTTCATCGCAGCATCTGTTGTAGTGCGTTGACAAACTCACCGGCAAGATCCGCTCCACCTTTATGGGTAAGATGGATGTAATCCTTGTTCGCGCGTCCGGTTTTAGACCATTCCACTATTGCGTCCTCTCCGCCCATTGCGGCGCGGGTATCCCAGAAAAGGCAGCCTGCTGTTCTCGCCGCAGTGCGCTGCGCATCAATCATGTTTGGCACGGTGCTCATGCTCTTTACACCACCGCCTTTTTTCTGGCCTCTGTCACCGATTCCCATAACGAGGAAATCCGCATTAGGATAACATGAGCGCAAATGCCTGATAACCTTGACCATGTGACCGGAATAGACTGAATAATCCTTCTGCTTCGCTGTCAAGGCATTGATTCCAAATTCGAGGATAATCAGGTCATAATCAACCATATTACGGGATTCTTGCGAAACAGCGGTGCTAATGTTTGCAAGAGTCACTCCGGAGAAACCTCGCGAGGACATGCAGTCCACTCCTATGCCGCTCTCGGAATCAAGCCATACACCTAACCCAATTATTGAAGATGAAGAGACAGATAATTTAAAGTCATTCGTGCCGGGAGCAACAACTTTTATCTCCTGAACATAATCCGCACCTGTTATGTCATACTCGGTTTCCACCCCATTGGCACTCGCCTTTATCTTACAATCATTAGGAGCGATGAACAGGAAGCGTGAAACAGTCCATGAATCAAGATGCGCAATTGTAGTGCAACCTTTATATTCTGACCATGCGCTGCCTTCAGTTGTAAAATAATTCTCCCACAGACCGACATATTTGCTGTTCGTGCCTGATTTGGAAGCCATGTGTATCTTCCATCCTTTACCGCTCTGGCGCACTGAACGCCGGAAACCGGGAAATTCGGAATACATATTCACATAACCGACTCCACTACCGCCATAAGCGGTCTGGAGTTTTTCACGCACATCCTGACAAAAAATATCACCTTCTATGTAGCTGTCACCGGTAACAGCGATTCTTGCAAGACGCCCCGAACTGATTGCGGCGCGTAGATGAGCAAGCCCGTTGCCGGTGGGAGAATAATCCTCTATCGGCAATACGCCAGATTCCGTGCGTTCAACCATAATCGGCTCCGGTAGCACAACCTCATCCTCTTCTTCCTCCTCGACAAAGACGGAATCAGGTCCCATTACCAGCTTACGCGTAGGCTTGACGGTGTCGCTCTTCATTGCAAGGAGAAGAGCAGGGTCGATATCAGGAAGGCTGACAGTATCCTCTTCTTCCTCCTCCACCAAAAGGGAGTCATGCATTATGTCTGATACAAGGTTGAAATCTTTCAGCATTCCGGAACTCCACTTTTTAAGAGGTGCCATCGACACCGCGCCAACAATAATGACCGCGATAAGCACAATAAGCGCAGGACTGCCGTTTTTATTTTTGTTTTTTCCCATTTAATCCGGATTCTTTATAACTTTCAATAATGCCGACGCTTTTTCAGAAGCCTCATTCCATTCCTCGGGAACCGAAGAATCGGCGGTAAACCCTCCGCCGGCATACACCTTATATATATAGGAGGGTGCTACGCCCTTTTTTTGTGCTGGAGTGATAGCTGCACATCTCAGATTCACATATACCTTTACTCCGTCCTCACTTTTCACCGCAATCCATCCGCCATAACATCCGCGGGAATGTGGTTCAGACTTGGATATGATATCTAAAGCATAATCGCGGGGAGTGCCGCATACCGCGGGGGTAGGTGAAAGCTCACTGACAATATCCGCAATACCACCGATACCGGATGCTTCTATACGTTCACACAGATGCTCCACAGCCCCGTAACGCAAGGCGCATGGAGCGGACACTTTCACTTCTACAGCATGCTTGCCAAGCACATCTTTTATAAAAGCTGTCACATAATTGTGCTCTTCGGTATTTTTCGCATCCCACTCTCCTACCGTGCCAGCCGGACGAGTTCCAGCAAGTGACATCGTGTGCAGTGACTTATGTGCTTTACTGTAATCCACAAGCAGCTCCGGAGTGGCTCCAAGCCACAATCCTTTTGAAGGAGTGAAAAAAAGCGAGCGGAAAGTGTCGGGAAATTCTGAAAAATATTTAAGTGCGACCGTTACCGGGTCAAAGCCTTCCTCAACGATAATTCTGCTGAGAACAACCTTGCCTCCACGCTCGTGCAATTCCGCAATGACCTTTTCAGCCGATGCAGCATACTGCGCAAACGATGTTGATGCAGCATTGCCGGCAACCGCAAAATCGCCAACCGGAAAATCCATCGCCATAACAGCTTCCGGAGATAGTTCAGGTGCAATAACTTCTACCGGTTCATTCGGGATAAAGCCTGTGACTGCAAATGAACCGGCTACGGAATAATCAAAAAATACAGAAGCATCCACTTTCTGCGAATGACGGCAGGCAACGAAATGTAAAGCCGACTCACCCGGAAACGCATAAAGCGCAAACGGGATACGGGTTTCGATACACTTTTTAACCGCACAGCAGCTCATTTCATCAAGTTTCAGCTCCATAGTCATTCCTTAACTCCAATAAGCTCGAATGGCATAGCATCGGTTATCCTCACATTGCAGAATTCACCGCGTTTTATTCCCGGAGCTTTTCCCACAAGAACTTCGGGATCCACTTCCGGAGAATCCCATTGGGTTCGACCGACAAAGTGGTTCTCCTCCTCGCGGTCGATAATCACCTTTTGGACAGTACCGATTTTTGAATTCTGGATATCGGCAGAAATATCCTCCTGCAACGCCATGAGTTTGTCAAGCCTCTGCTGCTTGACCTCCTCCGGTATGGAATCTTTATAATTCTGCGCCGCATAAGTGCCTTCCTCCTCACAATAGGCAAACGCACCCATACGCTCAAACCGTTGTGACTCCACGAACTCCATCAGCTCGGCAAATTCTTCTTCCCCTTCACTGGGAAATCCGGTCATAAGGGTTGTACGCAGATGAATGCCAGGAACACCTGAACGAATCTCTTCAAGCAGTTCCAAAGTTTCTTTTTTACCGACACGGCGACGCATTGCTTTCAAGACCTTGTCACTGATATGCTGCAGAGCAATATCAAGATAGGAACATATATTTTCTCTCCCGGCAATAACCGGAAGTATATCTTTCGGAAAACCTGCGGGATAAGCATAATGAAGCCTGAGCCATTCAACACCTTCTATATCAGACAAGCGCTTGAGAAGATCTGAAAGACCGCTTTTCCTTTCAGCGGATAAATCATACCCGTAAGCCGACAAATCCTGTGCTATGACATTAAACTCCTTGACACCACGACCAACCAACATCTTTACCTCAGCTTCAATTTCCTCCGGAGTGCGGGAATGATGCCTCCCGGTGATGAGCGGAATAGCACAGAATGCACAAAACCGGTCACAACCCTCCGAGATTTTCAGATATGCATGGTGACGCGGCGTGGTGATTATACGGTCATAAGGAGCTGTGGCGGGATATTTCTTCACCAAACGGTTTACAATTCCGCTCCAGTCGGTTTTTCCGAACCAACCGTCCACTTCAGGAATTTCTGCCGGCAACTCGCTGCGGTAGCGTTCGGACAAGCAGCCCATTACATACAGTGAGTCAATTTCTCCGCGTGATTTCAAGTCGGCATACTCAAGAATCGTATTCACCGATTCCTCTTTCGCATCACCGATGAAGCCGCAAGTATTGATAACCACAACATCACCGGGTGTTGTGTGTGCAGG
>CAMWQE010000095.1 GCA_947176335.1 uncultured Porphyromonadaceae bacterium
GGAGAAATGGTTACATCAATCAAAGTTTTTTTGCACTTCGATCTTGAAACTACAGACTATCTTGCTGCACGCGCTGAAAAACAAAAGCCGTTTTCAAAAATGGTAAATCTTAAAGGAATTAAAATCAAACTTGTAAAGCCCTCTTGCAACCTCCGCTCCCACCGTAAAATATGCGCTTGAACCGGAATATCCCAAAATATTCTTAACTTAGCAGAAAAATAACGGATATGGAAGAGAAAAAACTTTTTCTGCTCGATGCCTACGCGCTTATCTACCGCGCTTACTATGCCATGATTCGCTCCCCGAGGATTACCACCAAGGGATTCAATACCTCTGCGATTTTCGGTTTCTGCAATACTCTTGATGAAGTGTTGCGTAAGGAAAATCCCACACACATAGCGGTTTGCTTCGATCCCACCGGCAAGACATTCCGCCACGAGGCTTACGAGGAATACAAGGCGCAGCGTGACAAACAGCCTGAGGATATCACAATTTCCGTGCCATATATCAAACGCATCCTTGCTGCATACAATATCCCCGCAATCGAGGTGCCCGGATATGAGGCAGACGATGTTATCGGCACACTCTCCAGAATGGCGGAGAGAGAGGGATTCATAACCTACATGATGACACCGGACAAGGATTACGGACAGTTGGTTACCGACAAAGTATTCATGTACCGTCCTTCGCTACGAGGCGAAGGCTTTGAAATACGCGGTCCCAAAGAGATTTGCGAGAAATTCCTCATCGACCGTCCGGAGCAGGTTATAGATATGCTTGCACTTGAGGGAGACACCAGCGACAACATACCCGGATGCCCCGGAGTTGGAGAAAAGACAGCCGCAAAACTCATCAGCATCTGGGGAAGCGTGGAAAATCTCCTCAACCATACCCAGGATCTCAAAGGAGTGTTGCAGAAAAAAATCGAGGCGAATGCAGAGAATATCCGTTTCTCAAAATTCCTTGCAACAATCAAAACAGATGTCCCCTTGGGTGACATAGACCCTGAATCATTCAGGCGCAAGGATATGAACATCGAGGAATTGGCGGAAATCTACCGCGAGCTGGAGTTCCGCTCATTCCTGAACAGGCTCGGTGTGCCTGTGTCCACAAACGCCTCCACACTCCCCGCCACTCCCGCCGAGGGAGAAATGGGCAATCTATTCGATCTTGCGGAGGAAACACCCGCAATGGAGTCCATAAATTCAGAAAATCATAATTATAAACTCATATCCACTGCAGCTGAGGTTGCTGAGATGGTTGAATCCATGAAGGATGCGGAACGCATTGCGATAGCGGTCAATGCTACCGGAGAGCTCGCCATGACAGCAAGGCTCGAAGGAATTGCATTTTCTGACGCAAAAGAGTATGCCGTTTACATCGCTTTCCCGTCGGTAAAAAACCAGCGCGAAGAAATTGCCGTTGCGCTCCAGCCGCTGTTTGACAAAGTGCCGCTGATTGTCAGCCATAACATAAAGCGAGATTTGATTGTGCTGCGCAGGGAAAAGATGATTCTCGGCGAACACTACTACGACACCTCCGTGGCGCATTACCTCATCGACCCCGAAATGAAGCACGAGCTGCCGTATGTATCAAAAAAATATCTGAACTACTCCATCATGGAGCCGGAACCGGCTCCCCCAGGCAGACCGCCTAAGAACCAACCAGGAATGTCACGCGAGGAAATGGCTGTAAAATTCGGGGAACAGGCGGATATAACACTGCGCCTTTACTCCGAGCTCACTCCTATTATAAAGGAGCAGGATTTGGAACCGTTGCTCACCTCAATTGAAATGCCGCTTGTAAGGGTGCTTGCCGAAATGGAATGGACAGGTGTGAGGATTGATGTGAAGGAGCTGGCTGGTCTTGACCGCCAGTTCACCGACCGCCTCCGGGATATGGAGCAAAAAATCTTCGAGCTTGCCGGAGGTCCATTCAACATCAGCTCCCCGATGCAGGTAGGAGATGTGCTTTTCGACAGGCTGAAAATTGACACAAACGCCAAGCGCACCAAAAAAGGAGGCTATTCCACCACTGAGGAAATCCTTGAAAAGCTCCGGGCGGCGAATCCTATCGTAGACCTCATCCTCCAATACCGGGCGCTCAAGAAGCTGCTCACCACTTACGTCAAGGCGCTCCCGGCAATGGTGAATCCTGTCACCGGCAAAATCCATACCTCTTTCAACCAGACCGTTACCGCCACCGGACGCATATCCTCCACCAATCCCAACCTCCAGAATATCCCCATCCGCTCCGATGACGGCAGGGAAATACGCCGTGCATTCATCCCGGAGCCAGGAGACCTGTTGCTGAGCGCCGACTACTCCCAGATTGAGCTGCGCCTCATGGCTGTGCTGAGCCGCGACAAGGATATGATTGATGCCTTCCTCTCCGGAGAGGACATACACCGCGCCACGGCGGCGAAAGTTTACCACGAAGCGATTGAGGATGTCACCGACACCCAGCGAAGAAACGCCAAGACGGCAAACTTCGGCATCATCTACGGCATATCCGCGTTTGGTCTGTCGGAACGTCTCGGCATACCGCGCGCAGAGGCGAAAATGCTCATTGACGGATACTTCCGTACCTATCCGGGAGTAAAGGAGTATATGAGCAGCAGCATAGAGTATGCGCGTGAGCACGGATTTGTGGCAACCCTCAAGGGACGCAAGCGCTTTTTGCCGGATATCAACAGCCGCAGCGCGGTTGTGAGAGGCTATGCCGAGCGAAATGCGATAAATGCACCGCTGCAAGGCTCGGCGGCTGACATTATCAAGCTCGCAATGGTGGAGATTGACCGCCATATAGCCGAAGCAGGATTGCAGTCAAGGATGATATTGCAAGTGCATGACGAACTTGTGTTCAATGTCAAACCTGAGGAACTGCCAAAACTACAGGAAATTGTTGTACGCGACATGGAAGGTGCATTTTCTGCTGTGGTACCCCTCACAGTGTCAAGCGGCACCGGCATGAACTGGCTTGAAGCGCATTGATGGCACAGATTGTTGACATAGCAGTAATCGGAGCGGGAAACCGTGGATGCAAGTACCTTTCATTGCTGGCACAGATGCCTTGCCATGTGAGGATAGCGGCTGTTGTCGAACCAAATCCGCGCCGTGCCGCGAAAGCTTCCGCCATTCTTGTGGAGGCAGGGCTACCGGATGCTCCTGTTTTCGCTTCATGCTCCGAAATGATGCAAAACATTTCACCGCAGGCGGCAGTCATCGCCACGCCCGAACAGTTGCACCACAAGCAGGCAATGGAGCTGCTTGACAAGGGAGTAAATATACTTATCGAAAAGCCGGTTGCCGTCACCGAAGAGCAGTGCCGTGAAATCGCGGAGAAAGCTGCCCGCAACGGTCTGGTTGCCGGAGTGTGCCATGTTCTCCGCTATCATCCTTATTTTGCGAAACTCTGTTCGCTCGCTACCGACGGCTCCCTCGGCGAGGTGGTGAGCGTAAGCCATAGGATTAGCGTAGGAATCGACCGCGCGTGCCACACTTTTGTAAGAGGCCCCTGGGGTAAACCGGCACTCACATCCCCCATGCTCCTTTCTAAATGCTGCCACGACATGGACATAATCACCGCAATCGTGCAAAGCCGCGCGGCTGTGGTGCGTAGCGTCGGCGGCAGGTGCTTTTTCAGGTCGGAAAACCGTCCTGCTGCCGCTGCAGACAGATGTGTGTCTTGTCCGGTTGAGCGCAATTGCAGCTTCTCGGCGGTGGATTTATACCGCAGGAGAAGGGAATGGACAGCCGGATTTGACCCCGCACCGGGAGATACACTTGAATCAGAAGTCAACCGCCAGCTTGCCGAAGGTGAATATGGCAGATGCGTTTTTGCCTGTGACAATGAAGCGGTGGACCGCCAGGTTGTAATCGCAGGATTTGAAAACGGCGCTGTTGCCTCCCTCACTATGAACCTCTTTACCGCCGAGGACAACCGTGACACCCATATATGCCTTACCGGCGGCGAGATACGTGGAAACGGGGAGATTATCGAAGCGGTGCCGCTACGGGGAGATAAAGCAATTTATGATTACTCCGACATTGCTTCAAAGCCATACCATGCGGGAGCGGACAATGCCGTGCTGGAAGATTTCATTGAAGCGGTGCGTAATCCGGAGCACAAGATGCTCACGAATATAGCCGAATCTATCGAGAGTCACCGCATATGCATCCTTGCCGACCGTAATTTGGATGAAGTTTAAAGCCTGTTGACCACAAACCGCTGCTCCGCCGCATTGTAAGCAACGCTCCTGCGGTCAAAATACCGGTTAAGTGCGCCTGATGCGCCGAGTTCCGCCGGGCTTCCGATTGTAAGGCCTTTGCCGCGGTCAAGCAGCCACACCTTGTCAGCAATCTGCAATGAAATGTCAAGGTCATGGGTCGACTGGAATACCACTTTGTCTTTCTTACGCGCAAGCTCAAGGAGCAATTGCATCATGTCGACCTTGCTCGGGTAATCAAGAAACGCCGACGGTTCATCAAGGATGATTACCGGAGTTGCCTGGGCAAGTACTTTCGCTATCATCGTTTTCTGCCTCTCGCCGTCGCTGAGTGTATGCATCATACGGTTCTGCATACCGGTAATGCCTGTAAGTTCGAGCGCTTCCTCAACAATCTCACGGTCCTCGGCGCTGAGCCGTCCCCAGAATCCGGTGTAAGGGCTTCGCCCCATTTCAACCACCTGGCGCACGGTCACATTATTGAGCGAAAGCCTGTCGGTGAGCACCACTCCGATTATTTTTGCAAGCTCTATCTCAGTGTAATCGCCGATTGGTCTCCCCTCCACTTCCACTTCTCCGCCGAGAGGAGGAATAAAACCTGCGAGGGTGCGTAGCAGCGTGGACTTTCCGGCTCCGTTTGAACCGATGAGGCAGGTAAGTTCCCCGCGGCGCAATGATGCGTTTATACCGCTTGCAATAACTGTTTCACCGCCCCGGTGCCTGTATCCGGTACTTAAATTCTTCAGTTCTATGGCACGACTGTTATCCATAAGGTTCCATGTTGGTTTTGACTTGTGGCAAAAATAGATATTTCCCCTATATATCCCACATTTTTTTTGTACTTTTGCGCTTTCATAACGAAATAATATCACACAGCATTGGAACCTAAGTATATATTCGTTACCGGCGGAGTGGTGTCATCACTCGGAAAGGGGATTATTTCCGCATCGCTTGCCTGCCTACTCAAAGCGCGCGGCTACCGCGTCACTATCCAGAAATTTGACCCATATATCAACATAGACCCCGGAACACTCAACCCTTACGAGCACGGAGAGTGCTATGTGACCGTGGACGGGCATGAAGCTGACCTTGACCTCGGGCACTACGAGCGCTTCACAAACGTCAACACCACGAGGGCAAACAATGTCACCACCGGAAGAATCTACCAGAGCGTCATTGACAAGGAGCGCCGCGGCGATTACCTCGGCAAGACCGTCCAGATTATCCCCCATATCACCGATGAAATCAAACGCAATGTGAAGCTGCTCGGCAACACCGGCAATTTTGATTTCATCATCACGGAAATAGGTGGTACAATAGGCGATATCGAATCGCTCCCGTTCATTGAAAGCGTGCGCCAGCTCCGTTGGGAGCTCGGCGAAAACAGCCTGTGTATCCACCTCACATACGTTCCCTACCTCCACGCGGCGAAAGAGCTTAAGACAAAGCCGACACAGCATTCGGTCAAGCTGCTGCAGGAAGCGGGAATCCAACCCGACATCCTTGTGCTCCGCACCGAACAGGACATTCCTGCGGCGATGAGGCGTAAAATCGCGCAATTCTGCAACGTGTCGCCGGAAGCGGTGGTGCAGTCAATCGACTGCTCGTCTATCTATGAAGTGCCTGTGATGATGCACGCGCAGCATCTTGATGAGATTGTGCTGCGAAAGACCGGTGTCACACCCACTCAGGAACCACACATGGCTCCCTGGATGCACTTCCTCGAAAAAATGCATGCCGCAACCGAAGAGGTCAATATCGCACTCGTTGGAAAATACGTCGAGTTGCAGGATGCCTACAAGTCAATCAACGAAGCTCTCTTCCATGCGGCTACATACAGCGACCGAAAGCTGAACCTCACAAGCATCCACAGCGAGAAAATCACGAAGGAAAATGTGGACGGCCTGCTCAAGGATATGGACGGAGTGATTGTTGCCCCCGGATTCGGGCAGCGTGGAGTCGAAGGGAAACTCACAGCCCTCGAATGGTGCCGCACAAACGATGTACCCACCTTCGGGATATGCCTCGGAATGCAGTGCATGGTCATAGAGTTCGCAAGAAACGTTCTCGGGCTTAAAGAAGCTAACAGCACCGAAGTCAACCCCACTACAAAGGACAATGTGATAGACCTTATGGAGGAGCAGAAGAGCCTGAGCAACCTCGGAGGCACAATGCGCCTCGGCGCGTATGACTGCCGCCTTGCCGAAGGGTCTCGCGCCGCTGCCGCTTATGGCACGACCGATATAAAGGAGCGTCACCGCCACCGCTTCGAGTTCAACAACGATTACCGCAGGCGTTACGAGGAAGCGGGTATGAAATGCGTCGGAGAGAACCCGTCGACCCACCTTGTCGAGGTTATTGAGATTCCGGAGAAACGCTGGTGGATAGGCACCCAATATCATCCTGAATATTCGAGCACCGTGCTCAACCCGCATCCGCTCTTCACCGACTTCATCAAAGCCGCTGTAAAGTACCGCGGGGAAAGACTTATGGAAGAATTTGCTGAAACAAAGAATTAAATTACGATATGGATAAGAATACACTCACCGGGGTGCTCCTGATGGGAGCCGTGATACTCGGATTCATGTGGCTCAACCAGCCGTCAAAAGAGGAAATCGAGCGTCAGCGCGAACAGGCGGAAGCCCAGGCGCGGGAGGCGCAGAAAGCAGCCGAAAACCAGCCGGTGCTTACAGTAGACAGCGTCAGCGACCTTGAAAAGGCGCAGATTGCAGCCACTGTGCAGCAGCTCGGCACACTTGACACTGTAACCGGAACCCGCACACTCTCCATGCCAGATGCCGTGCTTACCCTCAGCAAGGACGGAGTGACAGGCGGACTCGTGACAACACCCGCCGCACAGGTGCCGGTGGCAGACATCCTTTCATCGGACTACGGCAACCTCAGCCCCGAAACGGCGGCAAAAGCTGTCAGCACGCTACGCCAGGCGCTTGCATCTGCAGCGAGGTACAAAGGTTTTGCTCGCTACCTCACCGGCGAGGAAAAAACAATCTCCCTGCAAAACGACGTGCTCGCCCTTGAAGTGTCTACCCACGGCGGAGTAATCTCATCGGCAGTGCTCAAGGATTACAACCGCTACGACTCCACAGCTGTAAACCTCATGGACAGTAAAGTGGATTCCTATAGCTTCACATTGCAGACCGCTACCCAGCGGTTCTCCACTTCCGAGTTCTACTTCACTCCTGTTGCCGTGAGCGACTCATCTGTCACAATGCAGCTCAACCTCGGTGACGGCGCAACATGGGCTCTACGCTACACTCTCCCTGAAAAGGGTTACACTGTGAGAATGGAGATACTCCAGAGCGGCATGAACGCCGTTATACCGCAGAGCGTTGCCGAAATGGACTTCGCATGGCATCAGAAAATGGCGCGCAACGAGGCTGGAAAGATGTTTGAGGAGCGCAACTCCGCCCTCTATTATATGTTCGTCAACGGCGATGTTGAAAACCTCAAGGAGGGAAGTTCAGAGATGAAGGAGGTAAAGGAGAGAGTAAAATGGATTGGCTACAAGAACCAGTTCTTCACAGCACTCCTTGTCGCCGACCAGAACTTCACATCCGCGAAATTCGACTCTGAAGTGCTTGAAGGCAATCCGACATACCTTAAGGAGATGGACACCGAGGCTACCCTCGAATACTCATCAGTAAATCCCATGCCCGCAGCATTTACATTCTTCTTCGGTCCCAACTCCTATCCCCTCCTCAGCGACCTTCAGGATGAACTC
>CAMWQE010000096.1 GCA_947176335.1 uncultured Porphyromonadaceae bacterium
TAAACCAATCATTATCACATTTCTTGCAATGGAAAAAGTAATTTTGCTATGTACTATTAAAACGCATGTTCTGCAGGAAAGTTTGCAGGATTTCATTAAATAACTTATCTTAACTACTGTGTGCATTCAGTCAGCACACTTTATTTCGTATCTTTGTATCAGAAACAATAAAACATAGCAAAATAATGGAAAAGAAGAAAACAACATTAAAAAAGGATAAAGCCGCCGTTGATCCCCGCAAGGCAAAACTAGAGGCACTCAATGCGGCGATGGCTAAAATAGAAAAGGATTTTGGCAAAGGTTCGATTATGAAACTTGGTGATGAGACAGTGGAAGAGGTCGAGGTGATTCCTACCGGTTCTATCGGGCTTAACCATGCGCTTGGTGTTGGTGGATTCCCCCGTGGTCGTATCATCGAGATATATGGCCCTGAATCTTCCGGTAAGACAACTCTTGCCATCCATGCGATTGCAGAGGCGCAGAAGATGGGTGGAATTGCAGCTATAATCGATGCTGAGCACGCGTTTGACCGTTTCTATGCTGAAAAGCTCGGCGTTGACGTGGACAACCTCCTTATCTCCCAGCCTGATAACGGAGAGCAGGCACTGGAGATTGCTGAGCAACTTATCCGTTCTGCAGCGGTGGATATTCTGGTTGTAGACTCTGTTGCCGCACTCACTCCTAAAAACGAGATTGAAGGTGATATGGGTGACAAGAATGTCGGTCTTCATGCTCGCCTAATGTCGCAGGCTATGCGTAAGCTCACCGGAACTATTGCCCGAACAAATACCACTTGCATATTCATCAACCAGCTTCGTGAAAAAATCGGAGTTATGTTTGGTCCCTCGGAGACTACCACTGGCGGTAATGCGCTCAAATTCTATGCCAGTGTGCGCATAGACATCCGCTCAAGCACCTCCCTTAAGGATGGTGAGGATGTGCTCGGACGCCATACCAAAGTGAAAGTTGTGAAAAACAAGGTTGCGCCCCCATTCAAGAGAGCGGAGTTTGACATCATGTTTGGAGAAGGAATTTCCCGCTCAAGCGAGATTATCGACCTCGGTGTTGAGCTCAATATTATCCAGAAGAGCGGTGCCTGGTTCAGCTATGACGGAGCGAAGCTCGCTCAGGGACGTGAAGCCGCTAAAAAGGTGATTCAGGACAATCCTGAGCTTGCGGATGAACTTGAAGAGAAAATCATGGCTGCGCTCAAAGAGGGAGCGAATGCAAAGACTTCAAAGGGCGCAAAACCCAAAGCTGCTGAAAAAGCAGCTCCTAAGACTGACGATGATGCGGATCTTGATGACCTTGACATGGACTTTGATACCGAAATTCCCGACGACTTCAGCATTGAGGAGGATGCACAGGAGTAAGGCACGGTGAAAAAGAAAGTTTTGATTATAGGAGCCGGAGGCTTCATTGGCGGTTTTATCGCTGATGAAAGCCTCCGTCGCGGTTTTGACACATGGGCCGGTGTTAGGGCAACCACATCCAGAAAATTCCTCACGGACGAAGCGCTCCATTTCATTGAGCTCGATTACGACAATGTGGAGAAGATGACTCAAACATTTGAAAGCGCGTTGCCTCAGGGTGAAAAATGGGATTGGATTGTGTACAATCTTGGTGCCACGAAATGCAATAACTTCGCAGACTTCAACCGCATCAACTATATATTCCTGCAAAATACAGTGGAAGCGCTTCGGAAAGCAGACAAGATTCCTGAGCGGTTCCTGTTTATGAGCAGCCTGAGTGCAATCGGTCCCGGTGACGAGAAAAACTACACTCCGCTTACATCCCGTTCAATCCCCCAGCCCAATACCCGTTACGGAGTGTCTAAAATCAAAGCCGAGACATTCCTGCAGACCTGTCCTGACATTCCCTGGACTATTTTCCGCCCAACCGGTGTATATGGCCCGCATGAGCAGGATTACCTGATGATGATTAAGTCTATTGACAGCCATTGGGATTTCGGAGTGGGCTTCCGGAAGCAGATGCTCACTTTCATCTATGTTAAAGATCTTGCAAATGCTATTTTCGATGCGCTTGCAGTGCCGGGCACATTGCGGAAAAAGTATATCATTTCCGAGCCCCGGGCATATACCCAGAAACAATTCCGTAAGATTGTGGCATCCGAGCTTGGGAAAAAAATGGTGATACCTGTTCGGTTGCCCCTATGGATAACCTATGCGGCTTCGGTTGTGGCGGAGAAGTATGGAGTCGCTAAGATGAAGCCGAGCACCTTGAACCGCGATAAGTTCAAGATAATGAAGCAACGCAATTGGGCGTGCGATGTCACTGACGCTGTCGCTGACTTCGGTTTTCAGGCAAAATACAATCTCAAGGATGGAATCAAGGAAACAGTCCGTGCTTACCTTGAGGCAAAAGCGAAAGAAAGGAGTGCAAAATGAGAGATGCAAGAGTGCCCTGGTGGGTGATAGCGATTATAATACTCCTTGTCCTGCCGGCAGGGCAATTTCCGGTGCTTCTCACCAACTGTCCCGCAGGATTCCCTATTGTAAGGGCATTGGTATGGATATATCCATTTTATGTGGTTGTTGCAGCATATCTTGCCTATCTTTGTTATCCCCGAAGGAAGTTGATGACGTGGATTCTTCTTGCACTTCTCGTCATGACCCATATTGCTATATGGATGCTTGTAAATGCTGATTTAAAAATATGACATGGAAAAGATTCTTATTATAAACGGACCGAACCTGAATCTCTTGGGCACCCGTGAGCCTGGAATTTACGGAAACAATACAATGGACGATGTTATATCCGGATTGCGTGCGGAATACAGTGATATCGAGATAGAATATTACCAAAGTAACCACGAAGGGGCTATTATTGACCGTCTTCATGCCGCGGATAAGGAAAATTTCAGGGGAGTTGTACTGAATGCCGGCGCATATACCCACACTTCCCTCGCTATTGCCGATGCAATTGCGGCAATATCAGTGCCTGTGGTGGAAGTCCACATCTCAAATATCTCCGCGAGGGAATCTATCCGTCACAAATCTATGATTACTCCGGTTTGCCGTGGAATCATTGCCGGTTTCGGGGTTGACAGTTATAGGCTCGGAATAGAAGCGCTGCTATGATGAGAACAAAGGTTATGGCGACTATCGCTGACAATAGGGCGACCTCGCAATTTATTTCGGCACTCCATGCGGCATCTATGCGTGGCATAAGGATAAACTCCGCGCATGTCACTCCCGATGCTATCCGTGCCATTATTTCTACAGTGCGCGGCGTCAGTCCGGAAATAAAGATTCTCATGGATACAAAAGGTCCGGAAATGCGCACCACTGCTTTGGCGCAGGATGTTGAAGAAATCAGCATAGCCGAGGGACAGAAAATTCTGGTGAGCGGGGGAAGTGGTACCACGGACACCTCCGAAATATTTGTCAATGTCATGCGGCTTGGAGAATTTCTTTTACCGGGGAACCGCCTTTTCTTGGATGATGGCGAAATTATTCTTGAGGTAGAGAAGATAAAAGGTGTGGATACTCTGCTCTGTGCAGTTGTAAAAGGCGGTGCATTGGGCTCAAGGAAAAGTATGTCCGTGAGCGAGGATGCAACCCTTCCGCCATTGCCGGCAGTATCTGAGAAAGACAAGGTGAATATTTCCGCGGCGCTTGAAGAGGGTATAGACATGATTGCCCACTCATTTGTCCGTAGCGCTGAAGATGTCGTGCAAATCCGGGAACTTCTTGCCGGGACACCTACGAAGCTATATGCGAAGATAGAATGTCGCGAGGCGGTTGAAAACCTGGAAGGGATAGCTGCGGTGTCAGATGGTCTGCTTGTTGCTCGAGGAGATTTAGGTGCGCAGATTCCAATAGAAAAGGTTCCTGCGGTTCAAATGAGGGTCATGTCGCTATGCCGCACTCTTGGAAAGCCGGTTATCGTCGCAACCCAGATTCTGAACTCGATGATGCATTCACCTGTACCTACAAGGGCGGAGGTCGCCGACATTGCTTTCGGAACTTATCTCGGTGCCGAATGGCTGCTCCTCACAGGTGAAACTGCAAAGGGAGAATATCCCGAAGAATGTGTGCGCGTCATGGGGCGCACTATTGAAGAGACTGAAGCATATCTTGAGTCATGCAAAGAGAGATAGACGATTATATTACTACGCATACATCACCCGAACCGGAGCATCTTAAGGAACTATACCGTCAGACTTGGCTGCACAGGCTTTATCCGCAGATGTGCTCGGGGCATGTGCAGGGCAGAATCCTGAAAATGCTTACTGCAATGGTGAATCCGCAAAATGTGCTTGAACTCGGCACCTTCACCGGATATTCGGCACTTTGTATTGCAGAGGCTTTGCAACCGGGGGCAACCCTTCACACAATCGAAATTGACGATGAGAGTGCCGAATCCCTTACACGGTTATTTAAAACAGCTCCCGGTGGGGAGAAAATTACTCTCCATATCGGAGACGCTCTGGAAATCATTCCTGAGTTGGACTATATATGGGATTTGGTTTATATTGATGCTAACAAGCGTCACTACTGCGAGTATCTTGAGCTTGTTTTACCTCGTTTGCGTCCCGGAGGCTTTATAATTGCGGATAATACCCTTTGGGGGGGTAAAATTACCGATGGTGCGAAAGATGCCCAGTCCGTAGGTATTGCACGCTTCAATGATTTGGTTGCCCGTCATCCTGCTCTTGAAGCAGTCATCCTCCCTCTCCGTGACGGTCTCACCCTTCTCCGCAATAGAAGATCAGAATCCGAGTCAGCGACTATTAATGAGTGTTAAATATATATATATATATATTGTCAAAACCTCTAACTTTGTAAATTAATACTACTTAAACTGTTAAATACCACTTGCATCAATAATATCATGAAGTCTTTATTCCTAATGACATTGGCAACTGCTGGTTTGATTGTCGGTAGTTGCGCCTCACGTTCAGGGAGCGTTGCCTCTTTGAGCAATCCGGATTCCTATGAGTTTATAGTTTTGGACGAGAATAAAGTGGCAGGAGAAAAAACAATCAAACTCAGTGAATTAGTTGATGACTACAAGGTTGTGCATTTCCAAAATTTAGATTCAGCAGTATTTAAGGTAATGAAGCCTGTAGTTTCTGAGAATTATGTCGCAATTATCCAAGGATGGGGACAGCCGGTGTTACTATTTGACCGGAATGGCGATTTTGTTTGTCGGATAGGTGGGATTGGACAAGGTCCTGGTGAGTATGAGAGTATATATGATGCTGTTATAGATGAGAGAAACGGGAAAATTTTTATTTCCGATGTAATAGGTATGTCCGTTATGGAGTATGATCTTGACGGTAGGTATATTACGGATCATAAAGTAGGAAATCTTAATAAGCCGGCTTTGTTCCTTAATGATGATGGAAGTGTCTCAGTCGCTTCTTTGGCATTTGGAGATATGGATGGTAATAAATTAGTTACTGCCGCGACATTAAACTTTGTGACAGATAGTGTGAAGAGCATGGTTTATGCTCCGCTGGTTTCTAATTTTACTAATCCGGCAGGAGAGGCGGTTGGATTGAGCAATGAAACATGGGCGTATAAAAATACTTCAAACAATGTATTTATGTTAACTAACAATGACACGTTGTATGCTTATGACCCGGCAAGGAATGCGATATTTCCTCGTGCTTTTCTCCAGGAAAAATCTGCAAAGACTCCCGAAACATGGTATCAAGGATTAGAACTGCCGAATGCAATTATGTACCAAGTATTTGGTGATAACCGCAGGGTAGTTTGGTATGATAAGGTAACTGGTGAATTGGTTCATGTAAACCTGGTTGATGACTACTGTGGCAATACACCTATTGCACCCAATTTCTTAAGGAATGGCTATTTTGTCAGGATTTGGGAGCCCGGAGTTCTTATGGATAGGATAGAAGGGCAATGGTTAAATAACAGTGATTTGACAGATGGACAACGTGCGTATTTAAATGAATTGTTGGAGTCGCTCAATCCGGATGATAACGATGTAATGTTTATTGGACGCCTGAAAACTTCAAATTAATCACGAAATATACCTCTATTAATAATCTAAAAATAGCATGAAATATTCGCTAATAGCAGTTGCCGCATTTTTCGGATGTGTCATCGCATCTTGCTCTGGAAGCAAAGATGCAGAAAGTAATAAAGTGCCTGTATTTGATATGGCGGCAAATATCAGTGTGGAAGAGACCCCGGCATTGGAAGTCAAAGACTTTGCTTGTACTCAGCTGTCCGGTGACGAAGAGGATGCATTTTTCAGGAGGGCAAATATACTCGATGTGGTAGGAGATACTGTGGTCCTTATAGAAAATACTCCGGAGGTTTCACGTCTCATAATGTTTAATATTAAGGATGGTCAATATCTTGGTCAGATTAATCACCGTGGTCAAGGTCCTGGTGAATACAATATCATTGCCGGTGCTTTTGTGGACAGCAATGACGGCACTGTACTGATTCCGAACTTTAATAGTCCGGCAGTCTATAAATATGCACTTGCTACTGACTCTTTGGTTGCAACCATTGAACGTGAATATGTTATGACGATGATTCCGCCAATCGGTGGAACATCATCCTGTATCAATGTTGCGGTTCCATCGCCCGATGGGCTTGAGATAGCTCAGTATAATGTCGGTTACCAGCGGATTGATTCAGTATCTATACCCGGATTCCAAGGAGGTAATTTCAATATGCTATGGGGGAATGCCGGAGTAAATGGCGTGTTTATGGATGGTGATACCATTTATGCCCTCTCTCCCGGAGTCATGACTCCTTTGTCTGTCCTCTCACAAGGAGATTATGCCTTGACTAATGAGAAAGATCAGGATATAACAATGAAAATAATGACATCCGGCGAAAGCGAAATTGAAATGTTGAAACCGTATATAATTGTGCGTGATGTCCAGTTCACAGATGGGAAGATGCTGCTGACATCTATGCATGACGGCGTCAAATATTCCGACCTCTACGATATGGCTGACGGTAAACTCATATACCGCTCTGTATATAGTCAATTGCCAAAGCCAAGTGAAATAAAAGTAGTGACAGAAGATGGAAAAACTATTGAGATAGAACGTCTTTTTGCCAAAGATGGCAAATGGTACGGTATAATATCTGAAAGTGCCGATGCCGTGGCGGCTGATGCAAACAGTTCAATTGTAAGCTTTATTCTCTGATTGTAGAGTCAGTTACTGTAAAAAAATATGACCCGGATCAGGTTACTATGTTCCAATCTGACCCGGGTTCATTTTGTATATATCAGGGATTAATCACTCCATTTGCCCATGTGGATATCTCTTCATCGGAAACATTATTCATCAACAGTCCTTTAGCAAAAGTGAGCGAGGGATAAGATTCTTTCAATTCTTTCTCGCTGTTGGTTATGTTGCTTCCTCCGGAGGTCATGAACGGCACGATGGTTTTCCCTTCAAGGTCATTCGCCTCAATAAATGTGTTGATAAGTGTGGGATGTGTATTCCACCAGTTAGGATAGCCGATGAATACAACGGAATACTCTGAAAGGTTTACAACAGAATCTTTGAGTGCAGGACGGAAATCGCGGTTACGCATTTCGACAGAACTGCGTGAAAGGCTGTCCCGCCAGTCTAAGTCAGCTTCGGAGTAGAGCTCCTGCGGTTCGATTTTGTAGAGGGTTGCTCCGGTAAGGTTGGCAATGCGTTGTGCAGCCTTTTCGGTTGTTCCTGTGGCAGAGAAATAGCACACAATCGCATTAGCGCTGTTCTCATTTGAGGTGGAATCCTGCTTGTTGGAAGAACAGGAAATCAATGCTACGGTTGCAGCAACAAGTGCTCCAACAATAAAGGTAAAACGTCTCATTATGGTTACTTTTAGGATATTAAGTAAGTCGTGTAAATTA
>CAMWQE010000097.1 GCA_947176335.1 uncultured Porphyromonadaceae bacterium
ATTGCAGGCAATCGAAAGCTTCAGCGACCTCGGCAGCGGAATCCATATTGCGATGCAGGACCTCGACATCAGGGGCGCGGGTAATCTTCTGGGCGCGGAGCAGAGCGGCTTTATCGCCGATCTCGGATATGAGACTTACCAGAAGATATTGCAGGAAGCGGTGACAGAGCTGCGCACGGAGGAATTTGCGGGAGAACCGACACAGAATCCTGAAGAGGAGCAGGACTTTGTTGCCGATTGTGTAATCGAGAGCGATATGGAGCTTCTTCTCCCGGCTCATTATGTGCCGCAGGAAAGCGAGCGCATTGCCCTGTACCAGGAACTTGACAGCATTGAACGCGAGCTTGACCTTCAGGCTTTCCGGACAAGGCTTCTGGACCGGTTCGGCAAAATTCCGCAGGAGACAGCGGAACTGCTTCGTATTCCCCGCTTAAGGCGGCTCGCACGCAAACTCGGAATTGAAAAGGTTGTCCTGAAGCAGGAGAAGATGTATATCTACTTCGTGGATGACAATAACAAAGCGTACTACCAGTCACCGATGTTCGGCAGAATACTGCACTACCTGCAAAACAATCCCCGCCGCTGCCAAATCAGGGAGAAAAACGGACGGCGCAGCTTTTCAATCGACAATGTAAAAAGAGTCGAGGACGCTGTTGCAATCCTCGACTCAATCCATTCGCTTCCCGCGCTTTAAAAGCGCGGAAGCAATTATTTTTCACGCATGAACACGTTAATAGGTGTTCCTGTAAAGTCCCAGTTCGCACGGATTTTATTCTCCAGATACCTTCTGTAAGGCTCTTTCACCCACTGAGGCAAATTGCAGAAGAAGATAAATGTAGGCACCTGAGCGCCCTTGAGCATAGTGATGTATTTAATCTTCACATATTTGCCTTTGTTAGCAGGTGGCGGATAAGCAGCAATAGCTTCCTGCATCACAGTGTTGAGCTGAGAGGTAGGCACTGTGCGCTTACGGTTCTGGTACACCTGCACCGCAGTTTCAAGCACCTTGAAAATCCTCTGCTTGGTCACAGCTGAAGTAAAGATAATGGGGAAGTCAACAAACGGAGCGAAACGCTCGCGGATAGCATTTTCAAAATGCCTGATTGCCTCCTGTGACTTGTTTTCGACAAGGTCCCATTTATTCACGCACACAACAAGACCTTTCTTGTTTCTCTGAATCAGAGAGAAGATGTTTGTATCCTGTCCCTCGATGCCTCTTGTCGCATCAATCATTAGGATGCACACGTCACTCGCCTCGATAGCACGGATTGAGCGGATGACTGAATAATATTCTATATCTTCGTTGACCTTCGCTTTTTTACGGATACCGGCAGTATCGACAAGATAGAAGTCGAACCCGAATTTATTATACCTGGTATAGATACTGTCACGGGTTGTTCCGGCTATATCGGTGACAATATGCCTGTCCTCACCTATAAAGGCATTTACAATGGATGATTTGCCTGCATTAGGACGTCCCACGATAGCGAATTTGGGAATATCATCCAATGCCTCTTCATCATCCTCTTTCTCAGGTAGTTTCTTAACCACTTCGTCAAGCAGGTCACCAGTGCCGAAGCCATTGACCGCGCTTACAGGGTAAGGTTCGCCGAGTCCGAGGCTGTAAAACTCAGGCACATTATAAAGCCAATCGTTTGAATCCACCTTATTGGCTACAAGAATCACAGGCTTCTTTGAACGGCGGAGAATCACAGCCACGCGGTCATCCAAATCGGTGACTCCATTCATTGCGTCAACGACAAAAAGAATTTCATCCGCTTGCTCGATTGCAACATGAACCTGCTTGTTTATCTCTTCTTCAAAAATGTCATCGGAATTGACAACCCAACCGCCGGTATCAACAATAGAAAATTCCTTACCGTTCCAGTCGACTTTGCCATACTGACGGTCGCGGGTAGTACCCGCCGTATCATCCACAATAGCGCTACGGCTCTGCGTGAGACGGTTGAAGAGGGTTGATTTGCCCACATTCGGACGACCAACAATTGCAACAAGTTGTCCCATATATTTCGTTTAAGTTAAATTAATGCCACAAAGTTAATTATTTCCGCCCGATAAATCATTCTATATAGCCGAATGAGCGGAGTTTATTATCCCTGTTACGCCAGTTGGGCTCTACTTTCACAAACAATTCAAGGTAAACTCGCTTGCCGAAGAATGTTTCAATATCTTTTCGTGCTTCAGTGCCGACCTTTTTAAGTTTTGATCCTGCCTTGCCGATAAGGATTCCTTTCTGGCTGTCCCTTTCCACATAAATCACTGCCATGATGTGGATTGCGCCCTCTTTCTCATCAAATTTCTCAACAATGACCTCTGCGGAGTAAGGCACCTCCTTATCATAATTAAGCAGAATCTTCTCCCTGATAATCTCAGTTACAAAGAATCGAGCCGGCTTGTCAGTAAGGGCGTCCTTGCCGAAATAGGGGTCGCTTTCAGGAAGAAGCTCCACGATTCGCGCCATTATATTGGAAACATTGAAGTGCTCTTTTGCCGATGTCGGGAAAACCTCCGCGTTGGGGAGGAGTGATTTCCATTTCTCAACTATAATCTCCAAATCGCCCTGGTTTTTAAGAAGGTCAATCTTGTTTATAACAAGGAGCACAGGGACTTTTTCTTTTGCTACTTTGGCAAGGAAATCAGCATTCTTTGTCGGGTCCTCGACCACATCAGTAACATATAGTAGAATATCAGCATCGGTCAACGCTCCTTCGGAGTAGCCGAGCATGCTTTCCTGAAGTTTGTACTTAGGTGAAAGGACTCCGGGAGTATCGGAAAACACTATCTGGTACTCGGGAGTATTTACTATTCCCATAATGCGGTGACGCGTGGTCTGCGCTTTGGATGTGATGATACTTACTCTCTCCCCTACAAGGTCGTTCATGAGGGTTGATTTACCAACATTCGGATTTCCAACGATATTTACAAATCCTGCTTTATGATTTTCTGCCATAATATCTATATTTTTTATGTGATTCTATAATAAAACAAAAATAGCACCCTAAAAGATGCTATTTCCGTTCTATTTTTTTCAAATGTGTGGTCAGGAGTCTATCAAAGATCCCAGATGAGGTACATTGCACCCCATGTGAATCCGGCGCCAAAAGCAGTGAGAATCAGCTTGTCACCTTTTTTCAGCTTTGTCTTGTACTCGTCAAGGCAAAGAGGAATTGATGCCGCGCTGGTGTTGCCGTAATGCTCGATATTTACCAGCACTTTTTCATGTGCTATACCGGCACGCTGGCTTACAGCCTCAATGATGCGGAGGTTAGCCTGATGAGGGATTAGGTAATCGACATCTTCCATTGTAAGGTTATTGCGCCTGGCAATGTCAAGGCTGCTTTCAAGCATATCAGTCACCGCATGCTTGTAAACATACCTGCCGTCCTGGAAAATATAGTGGTCACCTGCATCCACGGTTTCATGTGATGCGGGAAGGACTGAACCACCGGCTCTCATGAGCAGATGATCCCTGCCGTCGCCATCAACATGGAACACCGCGTCAATAACACCTGTGTTTTCCTCGGTAGGCTCAACAAGTACAGCAGCCGCACCGTCACCAAACAAAGGACAGGTGCTTCTGTCGGAATAGTTGACCATAGAGGACATTTTTTCAGCAGCCACTACAATGACTTTCTTGCGGAGCCCTGCCTTGACATAAGCAGACGCGTCTTCAAGTGCTACAATGAATCCGGCACAAGCTGCCTGGATATCATAAGCATACGCATTTTTCAATCCGCAGTCATGGCAAATAACGCTTCCGGTGGATGGGAAACGGTAGTCAGGATTAGATGTTGCGCATATGAGCAGTTCCACCTCTTCGGGAGCGGTGCCGGTAGATGCAAGCAGCTTCTCTACAGCCTTAGCTCCGAGGAATGATGAACCAGCACCCTCCTGCTTGAGAATCCTGCGCTCCTTGATGCCAACGCGTGTGGTAATCCACTCGTCATTGGTGTCCACCATTTTAGAGAGCATTTCATTGTCGAGTACATCATCGGGCACATAAGAAGCGATGCCTGATATTCTCGCGTGTAGCATATTTCTATCTGTTTTTACGTTAATGAAAAAATCTCCCAAACCGGCAGAGCCAAAACATTCGGGAGAAGTTTATTTCAATCCACCGTCCCTGAGCGGGAGCGGGGTCAGCGTCATTAAACGGCAGCAGGCTTTTCGATAGCTATTTTGCCACGGTAGTAGCCGCATTCACCACAAACAGTGTGATAGATATGCCATGCTCCGCAGTGGGGGCAGAGTGCAAGAGTGGGGGCAACGGCCTTGTCGTGTGTGCGACGCTTCGCTGTGCGGGTCTTTGATTGTTTTCGTTTAGGATGTGCCATTGTTTTATAATTCTATAGTTTTATATTCTAATTCAGTCGTTTGAATCATTATTTCCGGCTATGCCTTTTAGAGCGTCCCATCTGGGGTCGGTACGCTGCTCGGCAGCATCGTCCATTGAGTCCATCTCCTCTATCAGCTGGTTCTGGAGATCGGCATCCTCATCAGAAACACCGCCTGCACGGTGCTTTTTCAGCATAGCGCTCATCTGGCGGTTGCATTTGCCAAGGGGATGGACATGTTTGATAGGTATAGCCAAAGCCACTGTATCATAAATCATGTACGCGACATTGAGATAGTTGTCGCTTTCCGGTATCACAAGGAGATCATCCGAATCATCATTATAGTCCTCGCCATACTTCACATTGATATGATATGCGGTGTCAATAGGAAATTCGAGGTCATCAAGACATCTGTCACAAATAAGGGTGACTGTGCCTTCAACCGCAAAATCGAGGGAATATATATCACCTTTGTACTCGACTGTGAGCGCCACAGTTAAATCCGCGTCATGTATATCCTCACTCTCCATATTAGTGAAGAATATCTTGCCAAGATGATACTCAAAAGAATGAGTGCCATGTGACATTGTCTTAAGCGGCAATTTGTATTCAGTAAACTTTCCCACAGCGGATTTTATTTAAAAACTTTGCAAAGATAGATATTATCCTTGGACTCTCAAAAACTTCCCTGATGTTTTACTCTCCTGCCTGAAGTTCTGCACGCTTGAGATATTTTTCAATATCTATAGCATTTGTGCCTGCAAACTGGGGATAATCGTCAAGTATTTCCTTATAAAGAGCAGCTTCCGCCTTATAATTTTTAAGTTCACGCTGCACAGTAGCTTCTTTCATAAGGAACACAGGAGTGTAGTAAGGATTGTTGTCTGAAATTTTCGCAGCCTTGCGGAAACAGCTGACAGCCTTGTCATATTCCTTGAGATTCACATAGCAGTCACCCATAAGAGACTGGCTTGAAGCGCCTATAATGGTTTCTTTGGGAGAATATTTCTCAAGATAGCTGATAGCTTCCTTGTATTCCTTGCGGTTATAGAGAAGAATAGCAGCATTAAGCGCAGCCCTGTTGCCGGCCTCGTAGCCATAATCGTCAGCTACTTTCTTATACTGCTCAAGCGCAAGTGAGTCATTGCCAAGGGTTGCGGTGATATCAGCCTGACCTACCGCATTGTCTGCCGCCTCAATGCCCGGACGGCGCACAGCATAAATCCAAATGAGGATGAGGCATACAACTCCGAGTACAGCCGCAATACCCCACATAATTTTCTTCTGGTTGTTCTGCACCTTCTGCTCAAGTCCGGTGAGCTGGTCATTGATATCGTCAAGCGATGTTCGGGTCTCGCTTTCGTTCTGTTTAGCCATGTTATAGTTAAATTTCCTATGTTATTTCAAAGACAACGGAACGCCTACGCACATAGCGCAGGTTTCCGAGCGGCAAAGTTAATATATTTTTTGCGTACCGCAAAGCCCCCTCCCTCTTTTTGCTTAATTTTAAAGTGCGAAGCCCTCAAATAATAATTTTTCAAGGGAAATTACACCTTATATAATATATAGGGATTATTTTTCGAGGTCCGCAAGGATTTTTTTCAGCTCCTCATCGGTTGCGGTCAGACGGCTGCGGCATTCCCGAAGCAATTCCGATGCACGACGGGTGTATTTCGCAAGGCTGTCTATATCGCAGTTGTCGCTCTGCATTGTGCGCAAAATCGTGTCAAGTTCTGCTACAGCCTGGTTATATGTCAGTTCTTTTACGTTTTTAAATTCCATTGCTATTCTGTTATTATAGATTCTGTTTTGCCGTCGCTGAAAATAGTGACTATTTTATCTCCAGGGGTAACCGCGTGTGCCGAGGTCACTGCTTTGCCTCCGATACGGGTTATCGTATAACCGCGTTTAAGGGTCGCCATCGGGGAGAGTACCTCGACAAGAGAGGTGTAAGAGGCGAGCTTGTCCCTGCGCCTTGCAAGCAAATTGTCAATCGCAAGCCTGAATGCACGCGGCATCTGGTCAAGCTGTGCTAATTGCGGAGCTATTCTCCCTGCCGTGAGCGCATGAAGTGAGGCAGTTGCCGCATCAAGACGGAGGCGTTTCCTCTCAATCGCCGTCACCGGCGCCACTGGCAACTGCGCTTCAAGATAAGCAAGCTGGGTATTGCATCCGCTGATTTTCGCCTTTATCGCCATAAGCATATCGGACGCGGTATCACGCAGATGGGCCAACAGCTCCTCAGCACGGGCAATGAGCATCTCGGCTGCCGCTGTCGGGGTTTTAACCCTTACGTTCGCCACATAGTCAAGCACCGTAACATCCCTTTCATGCCCGATTCCTACAATTACCGGCAAGGGAAATTGCGCCACATTCGCCGCAAGCTCATAATTGTCAAATGAAACAAGGTCGCTGGTGGCACCACCTCCACGGATAATCACAACACAGTCCCATTCATCAATGCTCGCGTTAATTTCATCAAGCGCTTCAATGACCGAACGCGCCGCCCTCTCACCCTGAAGCACCGCAGGAAAAAGACGGGTTACAAATTTGAGTGAGGATGAGTTGGAGTACAACTGGTTCATGAAGTCGCCATAACCGGCAGCCCCTTTTGCCGAAACAATTGCAATACGCAATGCCGGAGTATTCCAATCCAGACTTCGGTTGAGATCTAGTATGCCCTCCGCGTCAAGGCGCATCAGTATTTCCTTGCGCCTACGCTCCACATCGCCAAGGGTAAAAGACGGGTTGATGTCATTTATAACGAAAGACATTCCATATGCCGGGTGGTAGTTGATGCTTCCACGCACCATCACCCTCAACCCGGTAGACAGCCTCTGTCCTGTGTATGCAGCGAAAGTAGCGCTGATTTTGTAGAAATAAGATACCCAGATGATACCGCGAAGGCGCGCGTCAATAATCCCCGTAGACTCGTTCTTGTCTATCAGTTCCAGATAACAGTGCCCGCCACTCTCGCGCACATCGCTCAGCTCCGCAGTGACCCATACATTCTGCAACTGCGGTACAGACAGCAACGCCGCCACACGCCTGTTAAGTTCGCGCAACGACATAGCCTGAGTATTGCCGGAGTCCGGCTTCTCCACAAACGACCGTGCTATCATGGAACCGGCACGAATTTCTTGCCGTTCCAGCCAAACACCATCGTTTTCTTAAGCGACGGCTCTACCATTTCAAATAATTCCGGTGATACGAATTTGCCGGTATTGTTTGTCAAGGTCAACTGCTTTGTGTCCGGATTGTAAGTGTAACTTACAAGCAGAAACGGCACAATTCCTTCCACTTCTTCGGGATTAGCCTTGCCTTCCTCTGTCAGCCAGTCCTCCATGCCGGGCTTTGAATAAAGCGATGACGTGAGATTTGCCGACCAGTCTTTGCTGAAAAGCGTCATCTGGCTGTCTGGCGC
>CAMWQE010000098.1 GCA_947176335.1 uncultured Porphyromonadaceae bacterium
GTCGGAGTCCACCGGGGGGAAGCTACCGTCGATAACAGTCACCTTGAGGTGCTCCACAGGGAACCCGGCAAGAACACCGTTCTTCATAGCGTTGGTGAAGCCCTTCTGGATAGCCGGAATGAATTCCTTAGGAATATTACCGCCTTTGACTTCGTCAACAAACTGGAGGTTTCCTTCAAAGCCTTCGTCAACGGGCTCGACGCGCACGATGATATCAGCGAACTTACCGCGACCACCGGTCTGCTTCTTGAATACCTCACGGAGTTCAACAGGCTTGGTGATAGCTTCCTTATATGTTACCTGGGGACGACCCTGGTTGCATTCTACCTTGAATTCACGACGGAGACGGTCGATAATGATATCGAGGTGAAGCTCACCCATACCGGAGATAACGGTCTGACCGGTCTCTTCATTTGTCTGCACGCGGAAAGTCGGGTCCTCCTCAGCGAGCTTCTGAAGGCCTACACCGAGTTTGTCAAGGTCTTTCTGTGTCTTCGGCTCAACTGCGATACCGATAACAGGATCGGGGAAGTCCATAGCCTCGAGAACGATAGGATGGTTTTCGTCGCAGAGAGTATCACCTGTGCGGATATCCTTGAAGCCTACGCCTGCACCAATATCACCGCAACCGATTTCCTCTTTCGCATTCTGCTTGTTTGAGTGCATCTGGAAAAGACGGCTCACGCGCTCCTTCTTGCCTGAACGTGCATTGAGCACATAGCTACCGGCAACAACATCACCTGAATAAACGCGGAAGAATGTGAGACGGCCTACATAGGGGTCGGTTGCAATCTTGAATGCGAGGGCGCACATGGGAGCTTCGCTGCTCGGTTCGCGGGTTTCAACCTCGTCGGGATTGCCGGGATAATAACCTTCAACCGCGCCTGCGTCAACCGGGCTGGGAAGATAAGCGCAGACTGCGTCAAGAAGGGGTTGCACACCTTTGTTCTTGAACGAGCTGCCGCAAATCATCGGCACAACTTCCATTGCAAGGGTTGCCTTACGGAGACCGCGGCGGATTTCCTCTTCAGTAATTGTGCTGGGGTCATCGAAATATTTTTCCATGAGAGCATCGTCAAATTCGGCGATTTTCTCAAGCATCTGGTCACGGTATTCCTGAGCCTCGGCAAGGAGGTTGGCGGGTACGTCCTCGATAGAGTATTCAGCACCCATTGTCTCATCGTGCCAGAAAATAGCTTTCATTGTGATCAGGTCAACAACACCCTTGAATGTCTCTTCAGCCCCGATAGGAATCTGGATAGGACAAGGGTTTGCGCCAAGGACTTCGCGGAGCTGGCGAACAACCTCGAAGAAGTTTGCGCCGCTGCGGTCCATTTTGTTGACATAACCGATACGGGGAACATTGTACTTGTCTGCCTGACGCCATACTGTTTCACTCTGAGGCTCAACACCGCCTACTGCACAGAAAGTGGCAACAGCGCCGTCAAGCACACGGAGCGAACGCTCAACCTCAACAGTGAAGTCAACGTGTCCCGGAGTGTCAATAAGATTGATTTTGTATTTGTTGCCGTCATACTTCCAGAATGCGGTAGTTGCGGCTGAAGTGATAGTGATGCCACGTTCCTGCTCCTGCTCCATCCAGTCCATGGTGGCGCCGCCGTCGTGAACCTCACCGATTTTATGGGTAAGACCCGTGTAGAAAAGGATACGCTCCGATGTGGTTGTTTTACCGGCATCGATATGAGCCATAATACCGATGTTACGGGTAAATTTCAGTGCTTCGTCTGATTTTGCCATTGTAATTGTTCTATAGGTTTATGCCCTTGCTTGATTAAAAACGGAAGTGAGCGAATGCGCGGTTAGCCTCAGCCATCTTATGCATGTCCTCTTTGCGCTTGAATGCGCCGCCCTGATCGTTGAATGCGTCTACGATTTCGGCTGCGAGTTTGTCTGCCATGGTTTTGCCGCCACGCTTGCGGGCATAGAGAATAAGGTTTTTCATAGAGATTGACTCTTTGCGGTCAGGGCGGATTTCAGTAGGAACCTGGAATGTTGCGCCACCGACACGGCGAGACTTAACCTCCACCTGGGGAGTTACGTTCTCAAGAGCCTTTTTCCAAATCTCGAGCGCGGTCTTCTCCTCGTTGGGGAGTTTTGCCTTTACTACATCGAGCGCGCTGTAGAATATTGTGTAAGCGGTGTTCTTTTTGCCGTCATACATGAGGTGGTTGACGAACTTTGACACTTTTACGTCATTAAACACGGGATCGGGAAGAACCACCCGCTTTTTGGGCTTTGCTTTTCTCATTGTTTTGCCAAATGTTGTTTTTGTTTGCTTGGTTGCTGCTTCTTTAATCTTCAACGACGTTCTCTCACGTCATTTACTCAACCGGTGAATTAGCCTTCCAATTAATCAAAAACTAAGTTTTTAAACTCGTTTTTCTGATCTCTTTGTTTGTTGTTGGTTTAGTAAGGTCTCGGACCGTGCAACTTATTTCTTAGCTGCTTTGGGACGCTTTGCACCGTATTTGCTGCGACGCTGGGTACGGTCTTTCACACCGCTGGTATCAAGAGTACCGCGAACAATGTGATAACGTACACCGGGGAGGTCTTTTACACGACCGCCGCGCACAAGCACAATCGAGTGCTCCTGAAGATTATGTCCTTCGCCGGGGATGTAGCTGTTCACCTCTTTACCGTTGGTAAGTCTTACACGGGCTACTTTACGCATAGCCGAGTTAGGCTTTTTGGGAGTAGTGGTGTAAACGCGCACACAAACGCCGCGACGCTGGGGGCAAGAGTCCAGGGCAGGCGACTTGCTCTTATCAACGAGAGCCACACGTCCTTTTCTTACTAATTGCTGAATGGTAGGCATCTTAGTTCTTTGTTTTACTTATCGTTTTTATTAATGGTTACCTTTTTTATTGCGCTTCTTACACACCTATAGACACCCGCAACCACCCTGTCATGCAAACAGTTAGCAGTCAACAAGCGCCAATCGGGCTAAAAAGCGATGCAAAATTACAAACTAATTTTCTAATCCACAAATATTTCCGGCTATAGTTACGCATTTTTTACACTGTAGCGAAAAAAAGTACAGATTCTTGCCATCGCACGAATTTTTTACCCATATCACGGTACTTCTCTCCTTATTATTATTAATTTTGCGTAAAATTCTAAAAAAATGCGCAATATCATCTTAAAGGACATCCCTGAAACAAGAAACAACCTGCTCCCGTTCACATTCACCCGCCCTGTGGCAGACCTGAGAATCGGAATACTGACCTTGAGAGAGAAATGGGAAACACTTCTTCCGGGAGTATACTCATATATTACTGAAGATTACCTTTCTGTAAAATACCCTTGCATATCAAGCCCGGACGGAGACAATATCATCATATCATCCCACTTCTTCCCTACCCCGATGGTTATACAGGGCATTGAAAAACTCATGCCGGGGCAAGCTCTGGCATATCAGGGAGAGATTATTGCTGCAAGGGGAACCATTGACGCTACGGAATTTGAGCTTATAGAAATTGAAGAGATTCCCTCCTTCATTAAAAAACTATATGACATATTCTTGCTTAATGACAATGCGCTCGAATATGACTTCCATCTTATCACTGACGGACGACAGTCCCAGCCGCTTAGCGCCACAAACACTGTCATCGGTGACCGAAGCAGGATTTTCATCGAAGAGGGTGCGACTGTAGAAGGAGCAATCCTCAATTCTACTTACGGACCGATATACATCGGCAAGAATGCCGAAGTCATGGAAGGCTCATGCATCCGCGGAGGATTTGCGCTTTGCGAAGCATCGGAAGTGAAAATGGGCACAAAAATCTATGGAGCGACAACAGTAGGACCGCATTGCAAGGTCGGCGGCGAAATAAGCAACGTTGTTTTCATCGGCTACTCAAACAAAGCGCATGACGGTTTCCTCGGCAACTCGGTTATCGGCGAATGGTGCAACATTGCCGCAGGATGTGTTGCCTCAAACCTCAAGAATGACTACACGGAAATAAAACTCTGGAATTATCCTTTGCGCCGGTTCCTCCGCACCGGCTTGCAGTTCTGCGGGCTTATCATGGGTGACCACTCCAAGACTGGAATCAACACCATGATTAATACAGCGACAGTAATCGGTGTCGGTGTAAACATACACGGCGCCGGCTATCCGCGCAACTTCCTCCCCTCATTCATGGAAGGCTCAACCGCCGGGCTTAGCGAAGTGCCGGTACCGAAATTCCTTGAAACCGCAAGAAAGGTCATGGCACGCAGAAATGTTGCGCTGACCGATGTCGATGAGGAAATATTCAAGACGCTTTACCGCATCACTGACGATTACAAGTAATCGGCTTCAATTAAATTTACAAATCTATTTTATTCTCACGCTCTTCGGTGCGCGGGTGCTTTTTCAACTGCAGCAACGAGCGGTAAGCCGCGCGCACACGCAGCCAAAGCGTAGACGGAGCCGCGACGATATCCGTGCTCAACACATCTGCCATAGTAAGTATTTCGGGCTGTTCACCGAACTGCTCCGGATAAATTACGATAAGATTGTTACGTGAGAAATATTTTTGCAGGAAATCAGGCAGCGTGTCCAAATCGCTCGTATGGCTTAGAGATGCGCGGCGGGCTGTAATCACAATAAACAGGTCCTCATCCTTAATCCTGCTTGACAGCAACAGGAAATCATCCCATTCATCCATCTGCCTGTATTCCGACCGCACTCCGTACCTTCCGCGGGCAATTACACCGCCAACCGCACGCCGCGTATCCGCAGAGCAGCAGAAAATCAGGCGGCACCCGACCTGAGCGGCAAGATTGCACACCGAAGTGACCCAAGCGGAGAATCCGGTCTCAAACTGCGCCTTGTCCGGCACAGCCACAACTATACGCGCTACCGTGTTCACCGGAATAAAGCATCGGCTTATCACTACCATTTTATTTGTAGAGCGCAAAAGCTGCACCAGCTTGTCACCGAAGAAAGAGTCGATAACATTAGTGCGGCGGTGCAATCCGATAATCACCCTGTCTATATCACGCTCCTCTATGGTATTGACTACTCCTGTCACAAAATTAAGGTCATAACGCTCCAAAGGCGTGATTCTCACATCCACACTCGCCGCAGCCTGCTCGGCGACATCAAGCGAATTACGCCCTATGGCACGTGAGGAAGCCGAATTATCATTTCTTACATGAAGAGCGTACACTGTCCCATCTCTCCTCCCTTTCATCATCAATGCAAGGTCCACAAGCTCCTCCGCGGTAAGTGGATTGGCGATAGGTATAAGCACATTGCCGCCGTTGCGCCTTGAATTTGTATCATTTTCAGCTTCATCGCTAAGCATTTCCACCTTAAGGCGCTGTGCAGCATGCGAAGTGCCGAGCGATGACACCGTGCATGTCACAAGTATCATCACCACAGTGCCGTTCAATATCACCTCATCGAAAAGTCCCATGCCGTAGCCGATTGTCACAACGGCAAGCGCAACTGCGGTGTGGGCGTTGCTGAGCTGATACATGATTGACCGGTCAAGGCTGCGCATCCTGTAAGTCAGTTGGGTAAACCAGGCGGCAAGCCATTTTGACGCCATCGCAATAGCGCTCATCACCCCCGCTACATAAATAGTCCCCCACCCGTGGGTAATGACACCTATGTTAATCATCATGCCCACACCTATAAGAAAATAAGGGATGAAGATTGCGTTGCCGACAAACTCTATGCGGCCCATCAGCGGGGACTTCGCCGGAATATACCGGTTCAGCACAAGTCCCGCAAAGAATGCGCCGAACACGGCTTCGATGCCGGCGAGCGAAGCAAGCTGCGCCGCCAGAAACATCATCGCAAGAACATATATGAACTGCAGGATATTGTCATTCCACCGACGGAAAAACCAACGGGTGACGCGAGGAAAGACATAGGTCACTCCCGCGCAGTACAGCACCAGGCTTAGCAAGAGCCGCACTGTGCCCCACAACTGGAACTCCCCTTGACGGAATACGCCGACCACAGCGGCAAGCACTATGAGTGAACCGAGGACCGTGAAAATAGTTCCCGTAATAGCGATCACCACAGGAGATGTGCGGGTAAGCCCGAAGCGTGACACTATCGGGTAAGCTATCAGGGTATGCGCCGCAAACATGGATGCCATCAGCACCGACGTGAGCAAGTCAAGATGCAGCAACAGATGCGACGCCACAGTGCCTACAACCATAGGCACCACGAAAGTAAACGCGCCGAAAACCGCCCCCTTGCCAAGGTTGCGCTTCAAGTGGTACATATCTATCTCTATACCCGCAAGGAACATAAGGTACAATATGCCCACTTGACCGAAAACCTCGAAGCTCATGTCGCGGGCTAGCAGGTTGATTCCGTATGGACCTACTATCACACCCGCGATGATAAGCCCTATCACATGCGGAATCTTCAGTTTGTTCAGAAGAACCGGAGTGACAAGGATTATCAGCAGCACCGCAAGAAATATCGGCACCGGTGCTGTAAGGATTGGTGTTATCGCCTGGATAGACGGCACGCTCATGGTTCAGCTCACTTCTTCCAGCCGTGTGCGAGCATATATTGCGCTATCTGCACAGCATTGAGGGCAGCGCCTTTTTTAATCTGGTCGCCTACCACCCAGAATGACAGACCGCATTCGTTGCATAGGTCTTTACGGATACGTCCTACGAAAACAGGATCTTTTCCGGCTACAAAAAGCGGCATCGGATATTTCTTCTCGGCAGGAACATCGACAACCACTATCCCCTCGCCTGCCGCGAATGCCTTACGGGCTTCCTCCACGCTCACAGGGCGCTCGGTTTCAATCCATATAGCCTCGGAATGCGCACGCATCACCGGCACACGGACGCACATCGCGCTTACATCGAGATCCGGCTCATGCATGATTTTCTTTGTTTCGTTAAACATCTTCATCTCCTCTTTAGTGTAACCGTTGTCGGTAAACACGTCTACATGAGGGATAAGGTTATAGGCAAGCTGGTAAGCGAACTTGTTTACGGTAGCCTCCTCGCCTCTGGCAAGCTGGGCATACTGCTCCACGAGCTCATCCATTGCCGCCGCGCCGGCACCGCTCGCAGCCTGATAGGTCGCAACGTGTACTTTTCGTATTTTCGATATGTCATTGATAGGCTTCAGCGCAACGACCATCTGGATTGTGGTGCAGTTAGGGTTTGCAATGATATTGCGGGGAGCATTGAAAGCATCCTCGCCGTTCACCTCCGGAACTACCAGCGGCACATCCTTGTCCATGCGGAAAGCGCTCGAATTGTCAATCATCAGAGTGCCGTGCTTGGTGATTGTGTCGGCAAATTCGATTGAAGTGCCGCCGCCGGCGCTGACAAAAGCTATGTCGATGCCCTTGAAATCATCATTATGGCAGAGCTCCTTCACAGTGTATTCCTTGCCGCGGAAGGTATATTTGCGGCCCGCACTGCGGTTTGAGCCGAAAAGGGTCAGTTCGTCAATAGGAAAATCCTGTTCGTCAAGCACGCGCAAAAATTCCTGTCCTACAGCGCCGCTTGCACCTACAATTGCTACATTCATTGTTTTTTTCAGTATGTGGTGAAAATTTTTCTGCAAATTTATAAAATTTCAGCGTTTCAGAGTCCAAATTCCTCCTTTACCTTCTCCACCATGTCCAGCTTCTCCCATGTAAACAGCTCCACTTCGCGTTCAAACCTTGCATTTTCCGGGCCGAATGACTTGATGACAGTCTGCGGTTGGCGCCCCATGTGCCCATAAGC
>CAMWQE010000099.1 GCA_947176335.1 uncultured Porphyromonadaceae bacterium
GGGAAAACAGTATCGATGGATTTTGCCCGTTTCTGCCAAAGTTTTGCCCAAGCGGTTTTCTGAGTATGCTCGGGAGCGAGCGATGCAATAGCAGCAAAGTTTGCGACATCCTGCTCAAAAATATCTGTATCTACCGAGTCAGCATCGGGCAACTGCGTCCAAAAATGCAGTGCGGCATAGTCCACCTTAGCAAGCGGGTCGGTAATAAGCTGTGGTATCTCAGGGATAGGCAGCGGCGCCGGGTGTGTGTTCCTTCCTTCCTCTCTATTGTTCCGCATAACACAGCCGGCGACCAAAAAGGTCGCCGCTGTAAACGCCGCTGCCATCCTGAGTGAATGTATCACACTACTACGTTATTAACTATTGTCCTTTCTTTCTGACAAATGACACCTCACCTATTTCGAAATACGGGTTGGCAATCTTAAGCCTTGTCAGCATTTCATTAGGTTCACCAGGAATATTGGACAGACCGATAGTGGTGCGGAAACGGCACCGGACAGTGTGGTTCGGGTTCTTTGCTCCCTCAACATCTATCTGGTTATGCTCATCCGGCATATACAGGTACTGCTCGTATGTCACAGTCTTGATATAAGCAACACGGGGGTCATTCGTGGCACTGAACATAGAGGGTGCTGTAGTAACCACAAGGGTCGAGCCTTCCGCAGTGTTATTCTCAATATTCTGACGGTTTGACTCAATAACAAATTTAAGCGGGAATACAGATTCAGGAATACCGTCGGGCAGATTAAAGAACAGGGTCAACGGTTCTCCTGACGCCGCACCTACCGAGTCAGTTTCAACTTTGTCATCGGGGCGCTCGTTCAACGCCTGCCCGAATACATCTATATCAGACATTGTCCAGGGAATGCGGGACACAAGGGTGATTGTACGTCCCAGACCATTAGGATCAACAACCGTGAACGTCTGCTGCTTAGTAATATCAGTGGGGGGATTGGGAGTCAGGGTATAGACAACCGAGTCGCCAACAGTTACAGGCCCTGCAATAGCAGCCAAGACCTTATCAGGACCGACATCTGCAACAGGGTCAAGCCCGATAGCAGTAACCTTGCCGTTGTCTGTAGTGCCGGCACCACTGCCAACCCCGGTTTTGTAATTGTACGCGAAGCGGACAGGATCTGTGTTGGTTATAACTGCTCGTGTCATATTCACTCCAATCATGTTCTCACCATCGGAGAGGCTGAGCATATCGCGGGTTTCGGTAGAAGCGGAGAGGTTATTGAATACCGAACCATTGATAGCGTCAAGCACCGTGGGATATCCGGCACGAGTCACCGAATTAATGGTAACCTTATAATGATAGTTTCGGATAATATTGTAATATGTGAAAAGATGAGTTACTTCATCAGTATAACCAAGGTCAATCTTGTAGTAAGTATCAGTGCCGCCATTATAACGACCGCGAACAATCATATATGTTCGGCGCACCGGCTCATACGGGTGTGCATAGGTGTAGCGCGGGTCCGTAGAGAAAACCAATTCCGCGCCATTGCGCACATCAGCCTCGGTATCTTCAAACTGTGACGATGGCGCAAGCATTCCCACATATCCTTCCGGTAGCTCAGCGTATGGAATCATTTTGCCATCCTTAATCATGTCGATAAGACGATTGCCATTAGGATCCCAGGGTGCCACAGTGCCGGCTGTCGGCACATTAACGAGGGCAAATCCGGTCAGTTCAAAATTTGCAATAGATTCCGTGCATGATATCTTTGCGAAATTGCGAACAAGCGGCACAGCCTTAAGCCTGTCATTCAAATCGGCAAACGGGGTAAATTTAGAACTTGAGGTGCCGTCGCCATTATTTACAGTTGTAAGAGTACCGTATCCGTTGGAAAATGTTAGCTGCCCGAAGTATGCCTCAGGGTAAGCTCCTGTCTCCTCATTCTTGCTGACCCACAATGACTGGAGAATGGATGCCATAGAGCCGTAATTGATAGTACCAAGATCTGCATCCGTGACGATGAACTGCAAGATAGTCGGGTCCGTGGTAGCCTGCAGAGTCAGCTTGACAGTAACCTCAGCTGTATTTGCCACTCCTGTAGTAGGAGAAACAAGCTCAACATCATAAACATTAGTCAGGGTGCTGTTCGCCAAATCCTCATTCCAGCTGAATTCGAGTGCCTTGACCGTGAGATCCCCTGAAGGGGTATCTGCCATGGCGCGTGAGGTAATGGAAGGCATTCGCTGGATATTGAGGGTAGCGGTGACGGAAAATGTACCGTCCTCTCCTACTTTAATCCCGGAATCCGGCTCATCAATAACCACATTATCGGCGCAGCTTGCTAAAACCAAGCCGAAAACAATGGGTAAAAGAGCGATAGTATTATATAAAAATCTCTTCATAATCTATATAGTTTAATGAGCCTTCCAATTATTCCTCCGGATTAGCCTTTGGTCTGTCACCCCACGTGAAAGTAGTATAGTAGGAGCTGAAAGATTTGTCAGATGCGGGCTTAAACTCCTCCCAGAACCATTCGTCATAGACGCAACGCACTGCTGTCGTGGATGAATTATTTCCTGTTGCCGCAAGAGTAACAGTCGTATTAGACCGATCAGGAATTGGTACAATCCCTTGCGCACTCCAATAACCATCATCTCCAGGTGAAAACAACTCCGGTATTTTACCTGTCCTTGACAAGTTCACTATATATTCCATCTCACTTACAGTTGGAATTCTCCATCTACCCGCAGGTCTACCTGCCTCCTGATACGATGCACATCTTCTTCTAGCATTAATTCGTGATAGATTTCCAACAGCGCCATAAGATGATGCAACTCTTATTTTGGGAGCAATAACTTTTGCAAAATCAGCACCCTCATTGGTGGGATAATAATATAATAAACGCTGACCAGTGGCTGGAGTAAGATCATCACCTCTATAAAGTGCCGGCGAACTCGCACTCCAACTTCCAACTGAAGAAAGTAGTTCAGCCGTAGCTGAGCCCGGAACCGGTGCCGCTATAGGATCATTAAGACTTGTTGAGCCTGGTAGATAATAATTTCTTGGAATACCATTATTTGGACGATCATTATTTAAATTTATGGGAAGATAGTATCGGGGGTCATCGATAATATACTTTTGCTGCTCTGTATCAAGTGTATTAATCGTGATTACATACATATTTGGATTTTTGTTACTACCAGTAAGCCCACTAGCACCACCATAATTATCTCTGCCACCATTCACATATACGTAGCCATATTGAGCATTTGTTGATGGATTATTAGATGGTGTTCCCGGATTTTGGTCACCGAGAATCCACATACCGGGGTATTGAGTAATGGTCATGGTCTGTTCAAACGCAGTTCCATCTTCCAAACCCTTATGCTTGATTTTGACCTTAATGACGTATGGCGAATAAGCCTGTGCCTGTCCGGTAACAGGAACATAGTAGCTTATATTATCTATTGCATTTTGTGCTTGCGTTTTGTTATTATATCCTGTTTCATTTATTACATTCCCATTTTCACCACGAGGTGCCCAAGTAGTGAGCGGATGGTCGATAGTGAGGACATTATTGCCCATTGCGTCACTTTCGAGATTATAAGTGAAAATGGAATCGCCATTATTCTCTATACCTGTCCTATGGTTCTGCTCCATAGTGATAGGTATGTTCATTATCTCACTATTATTACCATACATATTGAAGCGCTGGTATGTCATAGTGATATCGCGCACCTCAACTTCATGGGACGAATAGAAAGGTATGGAAATAGCAGACTGGTTGTCAACAAAATAGTTGTTCTGGTTTACAACAAGGTAACGATATTCCTTGATGTCCACTCCTGCGTCGACATCAGCCCAGTCGATAGCAAGATAAGTGGGGGTGACTTCAAGCGGCTCCTCCTTGATAAAGCTACCGAGCATGCCGACATTGAGGTTAACAGTGTATGCAGTATTGCGGAGCAGTTCTGTTCCTCCGGTTACAGGCACTTTGTAGTAGCAGGTGCGGTAGGTCTGCGCTCCATCTCTCTTCCACGGCACAATGAGGGTCATGGTAGTCTTGTGAGTCTCACCAGGGCTACTCTCCCAACGGTTAGGATAGGTGTAGAACGGGAGAATTTGTTTCCAACGGTAAGCATTCTCACCGGTTTCGCCGCTATCAGTAAACTTGAAGTTTTTTCCGGCACCTATGCTGAAATATGCGTTATCGGCAGGACGCTCAGTGAGCACAGAAGGATCAACAACCGATTGGCGCACACCATTGTCCAGCATCACCTCCATGCCGGTAGCCTGGGATATCCAGATTACTTTTGTACCGTTTTCATCGACCTCAATAGTTTCCGGGACACGGATATTGAGAGAAATGCGTGCCGCAGCACGGACAAGGACAACAGTGCCTTCCGCAGTGCCTCCAAAAGTATTTTCGGTGTACTTTACCTTGACTGTTCCGGTACGCCCCTCCTCGGTGTCGCCGAACATGTAGAAACTTTCCTGCGGCAGATTACCCTGCTGGTTAACAATACTTCCTTCAATAAGAATATTGCGGAGATTAGCGACAGTTTTAGCTTCAGGGAGTGATGTTGTCACCGGAAGGTTTGCAATCGCCACCATACGGCACTCTGAGCCATTCCCGCCGGGGAACAGTTTTTCAGTATCCGCCTTTGAAAGCGACATCTTCACAGTAGTGACAGTATTTTTATTAAGGGAGCCAAATGTAGCGAATGCCACAGGTGCGGTATCATCATCAGCGCCATCAGGATAAAGGAACACCATGAGGGTATTTATTTTATCCTCATTGTTGCTGCTGTCATCAGCGCGGGAGGCATTTTTCGCACTCCTGAAAGTGAGGGTGACATTTCCCTCGCCGACCACATCCGGGGAGTCCGGAGAATCGATATCATCCGCCGCGCATCCACCCAAAGAGATGGATGCGGCAATAAGCATGGAAGAGAATATATGATTAAGCTTCATCTGCTTGAATTTATTGTTGCTGGTTCTGAACTAAAGACCACTGGAGCAGTATTTTGCCATCAGTTGCGATAGAGTATCCGTTTCCGCCCTGCGTCACGACCACAATCTGCAAATGGACACGGTTGTTCTTATCAGGATTTTCAGTGCGGGTCGCGATTCTGAGGGTTGCAAGTTTTCCGTCGATTCGTCCCTCTACCGCAGTCAACTCATTGCCTGCCTCATCAGTAAGCGGATTGCCATCCTCATCCACAAAGAGGAAAGCGCCGGCATCGCCTTCGTCCATAATGAGGGATGCTGTCCATAATGCACCGACAGGAGTTGCGAGACCAAATGTGCATTCAGCAGGAACAGACTTGCCGTCGTGCCACGGATTCATAATGAGGGTAGTGTTATCTATAATATTGGCATAAGTGCCCTGTTTCCAAGTGATTTTGCCCTCTTCGCCAACGGTGCTGACATCATCGGAGTAGTCAAACTCAAATACAGGGGCATCATCCCAGTCCGCAACGGTAGCGGTGAGAGTCAGCGAAGCGCCGAAATTGACATTGTCAACCCGCAGAGTGTAGACATGGTTGCGAAGCATGGTTGTTCCCCACATATCATCACCTGTAATGCCGGGGAAGCGCACATTATTAATATCCACATCAAAACGCTGCTCCGCTGAACCGGCATCCGGTTGCACATAGACCGCGAGAGAGGGATAATAAGAGATCAATGACTGGACAGGCGCACAGCCGACAAAGGAGTTCTCAACAACTGTGCCGACACGCATATTCACAGTATTTGTCTTGGTGCCATCGGTCTGGGCTATGCGGTCATTGTGGATCTGGGTGCCATTGACATAGCTACCCGGAGTTGGCGGGGTGACATAGCCTGTAACAGACTTATAAAACAGTTGGGTCCTTGTAATTTTCGGATATCCTTCATCATTCTTATTAGCGATATTGTCAACCACGCGGACTTTCATCATTGCACGGAGCATGGAGATATCGCCAAGCTCAATGCGAGAGTCAGGACGGCTGTAGAACATATCGCTTTCGGAAAGGGTGAACGAGGATATGCCATACATCGGTATGAGCATATTTGCAGCGGAATTTGATGCGGTGAATTCAAGTGCCTCGGCAAGCTCATTGAAGTCACTGAGCTTAGAGGCATTGGTCAAATCGCCATCAACCGCCGCTTTAAGGTTGTCGAATGCAGTAAAATCGCTTGTATTGACCTTATTACCGTCGATATTCGCCAGCATAGCTACTGTCAGCTTAAGATTTCTCGTGCCGGACGGGCTGAGAGGTGAAAATGTGCCGTTTGTGCCGAGAAGCGATGCCACGACATCAGCCGGCAAAGTGAGCGAAATGGTATAGTCGCCGATTGATCCTGAAATACTGAACCCGTACTGCTGATCGGTGATTTTCGTATTCTCATAAAGGAGTACAGGATCTGTTTCACCGGGACGATCTCCGAAGATAAACACTCCCAGGTCAGCAAGGCTGATATAATCTTCTATCTGAGCATTATCGCTGCTCTCTTCGCTGTGGTCGCCATTGCTGTCCGCACGTGAAGCAAAGGAGCGGCTCCTGACGAGCTCTGCAGTAGTATGCACGCGGAATTCGATAGCCACGGTGGAGGCGGCATCGGCATCAGGGTCGGGGCACGGGTGCTCCGGCTCATTGAACGCTCCGCAGGAGTATAGTGCCGGCAGAAGCACGACAAGCATCGCTGCGGCAATACACCTTATTAATAATATGTGTTTACGTGAAATCATAGATTTCCTGCATTTTGGGGCGGAACAACCACCCATGAGTTGATATATATTCCTCCGGCAATGTACCAGGTGTCGGTATTGTCAAGCATGAACTTAAGAGTGTATTCATCCTGACGGTCAAGGAACTGCTGGTCGGACATATTTCCGTAATGATCCTTGATAAGCAACAGGTATTCAATAAGTGGAATATGGATTATGTCCACCTTGTCGGAATTTCGAGTAATTGTCAGCCACGATTCCTGCCCTGCGATAAGGCGGTTCATTGAAAACTCACTGGTGAGGGTAGCGAGTGATTCCGCCGCTTTTGATTCAACCGCGGGAGTGAACTTCATATCCCAGGGCTGATATGTGACAACGGGACCGGCAAGTACAGCGTTGTTCCAAGCGAGCTTGGAGTTGGCGTCGGTGATAGTGACGGAGAAGTCAGACGGTTTCATTTCCCTGCCGTTGTTATTCTGAAGGAGGACATGAATATTGTTCGTGTCCTTGGTAAGTGAAACAGTGACTACGCGGATGTCCGGTCTGGTAGGATCAGGGGTGTAATCGTAACCGATAACCATGCCGTGGAACAGTCCGAGCAGCTTGCCAGAGAAGATATTGAGGTTGCCTGACTGCTGAGTATTCAAAGTGACTTCGAGTTCCTGCTTGGAGGAGGGTTCGTAGTTAGCGAGTGAGAAAGCGTCATTGCCCTCAAGACCGCACCATGCCACGAAATCGTATTTACCGGGGTCAACGGGCACTTCCATTTCAAAGCTCTCGTCGGCAAGCGATTCGCCAGATGCGGAGCCTTTCCAGACAGGTGCTCCGGAAGCGGAGTCAAACGCCCAAATATTGACG
>CAMWQE010000100.1 GCA_947176335.1 uncultured Porphyromonadaceae bacterium
AAGGTGTAGGTAGTTCTAAGAACGGCCGTGAGTCAGAAAGCAAACGACTCGGTGTTAAGATTTTTGGTGGTCAGAACGCCAAGGCAGGCAGCATCATCAAACGCCAGCGTGGCACAGTGCACCATCCCGGTTTGAATGTCGGCATGGGCAAGGACCACACAATTTACGCTCTTATTGACGGCGTGGTTGTGTTTACAACAGGCAAAAACGGACGCCGCTTCATCAATGTGGCTCCCGCCGAAGCGTAATCACGCAGCGTAAAGCGACTCAACTTATAGTCAGGGCAACTCCATTGCGGAGCTGCCCTGATTGTTTTTATTACGAACCGTAAGGACGGTGCACGGCGCACGGACGCTCGTTGCGCCGGTAAAGGATGACAAGGAGCACCACACCTATAATTATTATAGGCACGCCGATGAGCGCGGGAGATGTGATTCCCATGCCCGCATTGATTGCTCTGCCACCGATATATGCCGCGATAGCGTTTCCGGCATTGTATGCAACCTGGATGCCTGCCGCCCCGAGCATTTCACCACCCTTGGAATAACCTACGATGGAAGACTGTAGCGGGCTGCCTGAACCAAACAGAGCTGCCGTGCCGAATACGAGCAGCACTATAGCCGCAACTTGCGCCGAGGCGAAGAAATAAAAGAGTATCAGTGTTGGAATCGCCGAAGCCATGACCCATGCCGCAACGGCACTCGGCTTGAACCTGTCGCTGAGCCGTCCCGAAATAAGATTGCCGGCAAACATGCCGAATCCGGCTATCGCCATAAGCCATGGCAGAGATGAAGCAGAGAATCCACTTGCGTCAGTCAGCATAGGGTCTATGTAGCTGTACCAGCAGTATATGCCGATTTGTCCGGCAAGCACTCCGCCGAAAATAAGCCACGGCGGCAAGGTTGTGAGGAATTTGAATTGCCCTTTGAACCCTTCATCCGGAAGCCTACCGATATCGCGTACCCAGAACCGTATTGCCGCAAGAGTGCAAAGTCCTGCACCCGCGACAATGAAAAATGCAGTACGCCAGTGGAAATTATTGGCGATAAATGTACCGCCCGGAACTCCGAGCAGAGTGGCTATTGTCATTCCGGCAATCATTATAGAAACCGCGCTCACCTCCTTGCCGGGAGCCGCAAGCTTTCTTGCCACTATCGCGCCCACTCCGAAATATGCACCGTGTGGCAAACCGGAGATGAATCGCGCGGCAAGGAAAGTCCAGTATCCCGGAGCAAGAGCCGCGCACAAGTTACCCACCACTATAACTCCGGCAAGAATCATCATGAGCCGTTTCAATGGCAACTTGCGGGCGAAAAGCAGCGCAGGAGCCCCCACGCACACCCCTGTGGCGTATGCCGAAATGAAGTGTCCCGCTTCTGTGACACTTATATGCATCGACTCGGCAATATTGCTGAGTATGCCCATCATAAGAAATTCTGCAATGCCCAAGGCGAAGGTGCCCAGGGCAAGTGCCGTTAGACCTTTATTCATAACTGTGATTATTTTCTATGTGTAAATGTGATGACCGATAAAATCCCTGGCTTTTATAACGCCTATATATTATATAAGGTGTGAGGGCAGGCTATTGTTCATCCCGCAATGTGTACGCGGTTTTGCAGTTTGGAAGAAATTGGCTATTTTCGCGTTATGAAGAACGACAGCAGAAAAAAAGTTTCAATCGCAATCGCTGTTGCGGCGATATTGCTTGGTGTGTACCAGGTGCTGTGCAACGCAGGCGTTATCCCCGGCAGGGAGATTGCCTATAAAAGCGGTCAGAATCTCTTTATCGGTATATTATTTCTAATATATGGAGTGGTTTCCCTGTTCACATTGCCGAAAAGGAGAGAAGATAGCGCTGTTGGCGATTCGGAGGGAAAAGAATGACACATATCCGTGGGTGAATGGGGCGTGACGCCCGCATCCGGTGACATATTATGTGAAATTCCACAAAAACGGTTGCGCCCGTATTGCGTAAACCGCGAAAAATCACTACCTTTGCAGCCGATTATGCCCGAAAAGAAATAATCGGGACTTCTGCGGCGCGGTCATTGGCCTGTCTGCGTTGCATGATTGTCCCACATAAAAAACTATTAATTAACAATTTAAAAAGTGGATACTTTAAGCTACAGAACAGAAACCCCCAGCGCGAAGAGCGTTGAGCACGAGTGGGTGGTTATCGATGCCACCGACCAGGTTCTTGGTCGTCTTTGCGCTAAAGTCGCCAAGATTCTCCGCGGCAAGTACAAGCCTTGCTTCTCGCCCAACATTGAATGTGGCGACAATGTCATCATCATCAATGCCGACAAAGTTCGTCTTACCGGCAAGAAATTGACTGACCGTATTTACCTTTCTTACACCGGATACCCCGGCGGACAGCGTGCCACCACACCCGAGGTGCTCATGAAGAAAGCTCAGAACAAACATCTCAAGCCCGGCTACAACCCCTTGTTCATCAAGGTTATGAAAGGCATGCTTCCTAAAAACCGCCTTGGCCGCCGCATTATTGAGAATATGCACGTTTATAACGGTCCCGAGCATCCCCATGAAGCTCAGAACCCCAAAGTTATCGACATTAACAAACTTAAATAAGCCTACAGAATGGAACCAGTAAATGCAGTAGGTCGCCGCAAAGCAGCTGTGGCTCGCGTAATCCTCAAAGAAGGCAACGGCGCCATCACTATCAACCGTCGTCCGCTCGAGGTTTATTTCCCCTCTTCAATCCTCCAGTACATCGTTAAGCAGCCTCTGAGCCTACTTGATGTTGCTGAAAAGTATGACATCCACGTCAACCTTGACGGTGGTGGCTACAAAGGACAGGCTGAAGCACTCCGCCTTGCTATCGCACGCGCCCTCGTCAAAATCAATCCTGACGACAAGAGCGCTCTCCGCAAGGAAGGCTTCATGACCCGTGACCCCCGCGCTGTTGAGCGTAAAAAGCCCGGTCAGCCCAAAGCACGCAAGCGCTTCCAGTTCTCTAAGCGTTAATCTTTGCGCCGCTTGACCATATAAAGCAAATAGTGTTTAGAATCTAAATCCCGCAGATGGAAAAATCCCTACTGTGCGATTGAATTCAAAAGAACGTAAACAAACAGATTTAAAAATGTCAACACCTAATTTTGACCAACTTTTAGAAGCAGGTTGCCATTTCGGTCACCTTAAAAGAAAATGGAATCCTGCAATGGCGCCCTATATCTTCATGGAGCGCAACGGTATCCACATCATAGACCTCTACAAGACAGCTGCTAAGCTGGATGAGGCTGCAAACGCACTCAAGAGCATCGCTAAGAGCGGCAAGAAAGTGCTCTTCGTTGCTACCAAGAAACAGGCCAAACAAGTTGTTGCCGACAAAGCTCAGGCTATAGGCATGCCCTATGTGATTGAGCGTTGGCCCGGCGGCATGCTCACCAACTTCCCCACAATCCGCAAGGCTGTCAAGAAAATGACCGCCATCGACAAGATGACAAAGGACGGCACATTCGACAACCTCTCCAAGCGCGAAAAACTCCAGATTACACGCCAGAGAGCTAAACTCGAAAAGACACTCGGCTCTATCGCCGACCTCAACCGCCTCCCTTCAGCACTCTTTGTCGTTGACGTGCTCAAAGAGCGCATCGCGGTTGCTGAGGCTAACCGTCTCGGTATCCCAGTGTTCGCTATGGTTGACACCAACTCAAACCCCAACGATGTAGACTTCGTTATCCCCGCCAACGACGACGCTTCAAAGAGCATCGAGCTTATCCTCGACACTGTTTGCGGAGCTATGGCTGAAGGTCTCGAAGAGCGCAAGGTTGAGAAAGTTGACTCTCAGGCTGCCGGTGAAAACGGCGAGGGAGCACCCCGCAGAGAGCGTCGTCGCGTTAGCCGTGGCGCACGCAATGAAGAGGCTCCTGCTGCTGAAGAGGCACCCGCCGCTGAGGAAGCACCCGCTGCTGAGTGAGCATTAAACCCATTTTAATAACGCACTAAATTTTACTGAATATGGCAGTAACAATGGCAGAAATCACCAAGCTGCGCCACCTCACAAGCGCAGGGCTGATGGACTGCAAAAAAGCACTCGCCGAAACTGACGGCGACATCGAGGCTGCTGTTGAAATCCTCCGCAAGAAAGGACAGGCTGTTGCAGCAAAGCGTGAGGACAGGCAGGCTTCCGAAGGCTGCGTGCTCGCTAAAAACGAAGGCAACTTCGCTGCTGTGGTTGCACTCAACTGCGAGACAGACTTCGTTGCTAAAAACGCCGGCTTCGTTGACCTCACCAAGAAAATCCTTGACGCCGCTATGGAGTCTAAGGTAAAGAGCCTCGACGAACTCAAGGCTATCACCATCAACGGTCAGACAATCCAGGACCTCGTTGTAGAGGAATCTGGCAAGACCGGTGAAAAGATGGAAATCAGCGCATACGAATGGATTGAGGCTCCCTCGACCACTTCATACAACCACCAGGGCAACAAGCTCGCTACCATCGTAGGCTTCAACCAGGAAGGAGTTGACTACCAGGTTGGCCGTGACGTAGCTATGCAGGTTGCATCAATGAACCCCGTCGCTGTTTCTATCGAAACCGTTCCCGCTGCGGTTGTTGAGAGCGAAAGAAACGTCGCTATCGAAAAAACCAAAGAGGAGCAGATCAGAAAAGCTGTTGAGGCTGCGCTCAAAAAAGCCGGTCTCAACCCCAACCACTTCGACTCCGAGGACCATATCGAAAGCAATATGTCCAAAGGATGGATTACTCCCGAAGAGGCTGAAAAAGGTCGTGCTATCATGAAGGAAGCTGCTGCAGCTAAGGCTGCTAACCTTCCCGCTCAGATGATTGAGCAGATTGCTAACGGTCGTGTCAACAAGTTCTACAAAGAATCCGTGCTCATGGAGCAGGAATTTGTAAAGGACGGCACACTCACAATCGCCAAGTATCTTGAAAGCGCGTCAAAAGGTCTCGCAGTGGTTGAATTCAAACGTGTGAACCTAAATCAAGACTAAAATTTGTTTATTTTGTCGGACCGCGAGCTCGTGAGAGTTTGCGGTCTTTTTTGTTTATTCACCGTGATAGTGCTAAATTTGTGCTATGGACGCAATGGAATTCGCCGAAAGGATATACCTCAACCTACCCTATGTCCCTAATGACCAGCAAGTGGAGCTTATAGCCGCGCTCGCACGCTTCTGCTCGGTGGATACTCCAAGCGACTCCGCCTTTCTCCTCATAGGCTATGCCGGCACCGGCAAGACATCGGTCACAGGCGCGCTCGTCAGGGCGTTGCGCGAATGCCGCATCCCCGTTGTCCTGCTCGCCCCCACCGGCAGGGCGGCAAAAGTCTTTGGAGCCTTTGCCCGCCACCCCGCCTCCACAATCCACCGACGCATCTACCGGCAGGCGAACCTTGCTAACATCTACGAATTCGGCTCCGTTGCAGAAAACACCCTTGCAAATGCGGTTTTCATCGTCGACGAGGCATCGATGATTGGCGCCGGCTCCGAAACCTCCGGCAATCTGCTCGAAGACCTCATACAATATGTGTACTCCGGAATCAACTGCCGCATGATTCTGCTTGGCGACACAGCGCAGCTTCCACCCGTAGGCACAAGCGAATCCCCGGCAATGAATGTATCGGTCCTCCGCTCCTACGGGCTCCGCGTCTCAAAAGCGGTGATGACCGAAGTAGTGAGGCAAAGCTCTAAATCCGGAATACTGTACAACGCCACTTGGCTGAGAAAAGCCATGCTCCTTCCCAAACTCCCCGAGCCACAGCTCCGCATAAAAGGCTTTGAAGATGTCAAGGTAGTCCCCGGCGAAGAACTCTCCGACCTCATTGAAAGCGCCTATGCCGACCCCGGAGTAGAAAACACTATACTCATCACCCGCTCCAACAAGCGCGCCACAGCGTTCAACCTCGCCATCCGCGCCAACATCCTCGGCAGGGAAGAAGAGCTATGCGTTGACGAGCGGCTCCTCGTGGCAAAAAACAATTACCTCTGGAGCGCGAAAGTCAAAGGGCTCGACTTCATTGCCAACGGCGATATTGCCGTAGTCAACCATATTTACGGCACCGAGACCAAATACGGGCTGCGCTTTGCCGACGTGAGGATTACCCTGCCCGACAGGGAAATAGACCTTGACTGCAAGATAATGCTCGACTCACTCACCTCCGACACCCCCGCACTCCCCGCCGACAAAGCCGCCTACCTCTACCAGTCAGTCCTCACCGACCCCGAAATATTTACCTACGACACCCCCATGGCGGCAAGGATGAAAATACTCAGGCACGACCCCTACTTCAACGCCCTTCAGGTAAAATACGCCTACGCCGTCACATGCCACAAAGCCCAGGGGGGACAATGGAGCTCCGTGTTTGTCGACATGGGCTACATCGCCCCCGAAGCCCGCGGGCTCGACTTCTACCGCTGGCTCTACACCGCCGTCACCCGCTCCACCACCCTCCTCTACTTCGTCAACCCCGACCTCAAAACCCTCTGACCCACCTAGACGTGCGCCGGAGAGCGCTATACATTGCCGTCCCGGAGGGACGATATTTTGTTAACCGGGTGCACTTGTGCGCCCGGAAAGCAATCCACCCATACAAGACAGCCCCGGAGGGGCTGCACCTTCTTTCCCTTTTAATCCGACACACGATGCACGAACCGGTACGTCGGAGACGTACCCATGGTTGAAAACCTCACACGACCGCAAGGGAGTGTGAGGACACGGACAGCCCCCTCACGGAGCCTCGGAGAGGCGATGTCATTATAGCCCGTGGCTATACACACCGCGTCCACGTAGCGGGCACCCCTCCCCCTCCTCCCTTGTATCTGTTATATTGAGCGCGGGACGCGCGATTCTGTGTATAACCCCTGGCAAGCGCTTTGCGCGCAGCCTGTGGGACGGAAAGGCGGAGACAATAAGGTGAGCCTTGGAAAGGCGATGCCGTGCGGAGGAAGAGGGACATGACGCGACCATTAGCCTCGGGGTGCGCTTCGCTTACCCACGAGGCTACTCTTTGGACGCGCTCTGCCGGCGCGTCTCTGTTCCTCCCTTGTATCTATTATATTGAGCGCGGGACGCGCGACTCTGTGTATAACCCCTGGCGACCGTCAGGGAGCCTGGGGACGGAGAGGCGGAGAGAAAATTGAGCCTTGGAAAGGCGATGCCATGCGGAGGACGGGGGAGCTATGCATTCGTCCCTACCTCGGGGTGCACTGCGCTTACCCACGAGGCTACTCTTTGGACGCGCTCTGCCGGCGCGTCTCTGCTCCTCCCTTGTATCAATGATTTGAGCGCGGGACGCGCGTCGCAATGCGAAACCTCATGCAAGCGCAGCGCAGCATGAGGATAAGGACCGGCGTATAAAAGGAGCTTCGGAGATGCGACGCCGTGCGGAGGAAGGGGGACATGGCGCGACCATTATCCTCGGGGTGCGCTGCGCTTACCCTCAAGCTACTCTTTAGACGCGCTCTGTCGGCGCGTCATTATCTCTATTTTAACTCTTTGGTCTATTGTGGGAAAAGGAATAATGATATAA
>CAMWQE010000101.1 GCA_947176335.1 uncultured Porphyromonadaceae bacterium
TTCCGTGGCAACAACTATGTCCGCGAGGCAATGCATTCGCTTTTCCTTCGCCATGCCATAGCCGAGGGTCTGGATTTTGCCATTATCAACCCCTCGACCCTTATGGACTCGGAAACTATTGACCCTGTACTTACCAAAGCGATTGACGATGTGCTGCTTAACAGTGATGCAGGTGCTACAGACAGGCTTATCGAGGAAGCCCAGAGGGTCAAAGAGGAGCGTGATAAACTTAAAGGGGAGAACTCCGCAAAAGCGTCTGCATCTCCAAAACAGCCGGCGCGTACTCCTGCCGAAAAAGTAGAGGAAATGGTGGTTGCCGGTCGTGGAGAAGGTATTGAACCGCTCCTTGACGAGTGTGTAGCCGCTTTCGGAAGCGCTTTTGCCGTGGTGGACGGACCTTTGATGAGCGGTATGAACCGCGTTGGTGACCTTTTCGGTGCCGGTAAGATGTTTTTGCCGCAGATTGTCCGCAGCGCCAAAGTGATGAAACAGGCTGTGGCGCACCTCACTCCGGTGATAGAAGCTGAGAGGAAAAGCGGCAACAGCACTGCTGCCGGAAAAATAGTGCTTGCTACAGTAAAAGGTGATGTCCACGACATAGGCAAGAATATCGTCGGGGTGATAATGAGCTGTAACGGATATGAGGTGACAGACCTCGGGGTTATGGTGCCACCTGAAAAGATAATTGACACTGCGATTGAAACAGATGCGGATTTTATAGGACTTAGCGGACTGATAACCCCGTCGCTCGAAGAGATGCGCACTGTTGCGCGGATGATGCAGGAGCGGGGAATGAAAATACCGCTGCTTGTCGGCGGTGCGGCAGCCTCAAGCGTACACACCGCAGTCAAAATAGATCCATTGTATTCCGGTGCTGTGATTTATACCCGTGATGCCGCGGCTCTTCCCGGAGTTACACAGAAATTCGTGTCAGAGATTACCCGTGATGAAGCTTTCCGCGAATTGAAGTCGCAACATGAGGATATCAGAAAAAAATATGAGGAGAAAGTGAATCTGGTTTCTCTTGATGAAGCGAGAAAGAGTGCCCACAGGTTTGATATGGGCAAAAAAGCACCCGCACCGGTGCATTCCGGAATGCACACTGTCTCTGTCCCGGTTGCCGATGTACGCGACCTGATAAACTGGAGGGCATTTTTTGCTGCATGGAAACTTGATGCATCCCTCGCATCAATAGCTGACATTCAGGAGTGTGACCATTGCCGGGCGCAATGGCTTGCGTCAATGGAGCAGCCGAAACGGTTGAAGGCGGCAGAAGCGATGCAGCTTTTCAAGGAGGCGAACAGGATGCTTGACCGCCTTTGCGAAAGCAGGGCGAAACTCACTTGTCGGGTCGTTATTCTGCCAGCATACTCCTCCGGCGATGACATTGTGGTCGAAGGTAAGGAGCGTATTGTATTGCCTACTCTCCGTCAGCAGCATGGTGAACCGGCGGAAGGGGAGCGTCTCGCTCTTGCGGATTTTGTAGCTCCTGCTGATGCGGATGGCATCGCACAGGATAGCGTAGCGCTCTTTGCTGTCACTACTGCGGGCGATGTGGAGAGGTTTGTTAAAAGCTCAACCAATGACTACGACGCACTGCTCGCACAAAGCATTGCCGACCGCCTTGCGGAGTCGGCGACAGAGTGGTTGCACCGCGAGGTGCGCACCAATTTTTGGGGTTACTCAGACCCCGGATCCGATGAGGAGAAAAATCTCTTTACCCAGAAGTATGCCGGAATACGCCCCGCAATCGGCTATCCTTCCCTGCCTGACCAGTCGCTGATTTTTGACTTCGACAAGCTGCTGGATTATAGCGGACTGGGGATAACCGTTACTGAAAACGGAGCAATGTCACCTGCGGCATCCACAACCGGACTCATGATTGGTTACGCCCCGTCGCATTACTTTATTATAGGAGCTACTGATGAAGAGCAGAAAAAAGATTACGCCCGCCGCCGTGGAATGGCAGCGGACGCAATCCGCAAATTTCTTCCTTGATATTTATCGGTTCAGCGTTGGTAAAGATAGCGTTTGATTGAGCGTTTGGGTGTCTTTTCGAACTCTTCGCTCATAATCTCAACGCGGCTCACATGAGAGTAACCCGGCAAATCTTTGTTGAGCTGCGTGAGGTTCTCGGTCATTATTTTCTCAATCTCTTCCGGTGAAATCTTCTGGTGGATTACATTGTCCATGTCCGGATAAACGAGAGCTACCACTTTGCCCCCTTCGTCAATCACTATTGATTCTCCGACGTATGGCATATTGTTCAGCTTCTGTTCAATTTCCTCCGGATATATGTTTTGTCCGCTCGGTCCGAGAATCATATTCTTGTCGCGTCCGCGCAGATATATGAAATTGTCCTCGTCAACGCAGCCTATGTCGCCGGTGCACATCCAGCCATCATCGTCAAATGCCTCTGCGGTCGCTTCCTCGTTCTTATAATATCCTTTCATCACATTTGCGCCGCGCACCCAGATTACTCCCGGGATTTCCGCGGGAGATGTCGATTCAACCCTCACCTCCATGCGGTCAACTATTTTGCCGCAGGAGCCGATACGGGCTTCATTGTGTGGGGCATATGAAATCAGGGGCGCGCATTCAGTCATGCCGTAGCCCACGGTGAACGGGAAATCGATGCGGCGCAGGAAATTTTCCACATCCTTGTTGAGCGCGGCTCCGCCGATGATAATCTCCCTCAGTTCTCCGCCGAATGTATCAGTCAGTTTGTCCTTGATTTTTCCGAGCAGCCTGTCATCGACAAAAGGCACGTGGAGCAGGAATTTCATGTAAGGCTTTTCGAGCAGCGGGAACACTTTTGTGCGTATGATTTTTTCAAGAATAAGCGGCACAGCGACAATAAGTTTCGGATGAACTTTGGCAAACGCTTCCATGATTATGCGCGGCGAAGGTGTGCGGGTAAGGAAAGTCACATGGCATCCTTTCACGAGCGGGTGAAGCATTTCGACAACGAGCCCGTACATGTGGGCGAGGGGAAGCATGCACACGATGCCGTCGCCCGGATGAAGGAAATCGAGATGGTCGATAGTGTACTCGATATTGCTCCAGAGGTTGCCGAATGTCACCATTACACCTTTTGAGAACCCGGTGCTGCCGGAAGTATAGTTGATGAGCGCAATATCGTCGGGCTTGTTCACACTCACTTCAACATCGTCGATAGTGAATCGTTCCGGATAAGCTTCGCCGAAAAAGCGGTTGAGGTTGGCGCGTGCCTCGTTGAGCGATTCGCTGCGGGACATCAGCAATGAGAAGTCACTGATAAGGAGCACACCTTCGAGGTGTGGCATCACTGTCGCGTCAAGGTTTTCCCAAGTGCCGGCATCGGCAAACAGCAGGCGCGCTTCGCTGTGGTTTACAAGGTGGTGAATATTGTCAGGCTTGAACTCATGCAGCACAGGCACAGCGATTGCGCCGTAAGTAATGATTCCGAGGAAAGCCATAGCCCATTGCGCGCTGTTCCTGCCGCAGATTGCCACTTTGTCGCCGGGCATCACACCCGCACTTTTGAAAAGTATATGAAGTTTGGTTATTTTCCGTGCTATATCCTTGTACTGGAAAGAAGCACCGTTGTAGTCGGTGAGCGCAAGCAGCTCCCAGTTGTTTCGGAGCGACTGCAAAATGTAAGCGTTCAGGCTATCCTGGTGATGCATAGTGGATGTGTTATGTTAATATGATTGCAAAAATAACTAAAAAATGATAGTGTTCGCAAAATTTGCCCGTCATTTATAGTTTGGGCGGAAATAATGTGTTTATTTTGCATAAAAACACAAATCTTGTTTAATTATGAAACGTTCAATTCTATCTTTTGTTTGCGCGGGAGTCCTTGCGGTGTCCTGCGCTACGGCGAATACCACAGACAACTACACTGTGACTCTGCCGCTTACGGCTGATGAAGATGGTCTCAGCGCATATATCGTGAGCTTCGACACCGGCGAGAAACTCGACTCGGCTATCGTTGAGGGCGGAAAAGCGGTTTTTTCCGGCAATGTTACAACTCCAGTATTCACCCGCATACTTCTTGACGGAAACCGTGCGGCGATGCTCGTGCTCGAACCTGGAACCATCTGCGCGGATATCAAGTCGCGCCTTGCAACCGGTACTCCGACCAATGATACCATGGTCAGCTTCTTCAACAGTCAGAATGACCTGCAGAAGGAGTTCATGGCGCTTGGTGACAGCGCTACCGAAGCACAGAAGCAGGCGGTAATCGACCGCTACAACAATCTCGGCAAGGAAACTTTCGAGAAGAACGCTGACAATCCATTTGGTTTCTACCTGTTCCTTCAGGACTGCTACGGTTGGGATCTCCCCACTTTCGATGCCAAGCTCAAGGAATATCCGCAGTTCGCATCAAGCAAGAAGGTGCAGACACTCCGTCAGGGGCTACTTAATAAGGAGGAGACATCCGTAGGCAAGAAGTTCAAGGATTTTGAAGTGACCTACAATGGCGAGACAAAGCGTCTCAGCGACTATGTCGGCAAGGGCAAATATACTCTGGTCGATTTCTGGGCAAGCTGGTGCGGCCCCTGCATCCGTGAAACAGCGGTGATTAAGGACTTGTACAACAAGTATTCCGACAAGATGGACTTTCTTGGTGTAGCTGTGTGGGATGAACCGGAAAATACCCTGCGTGCCATCGAGAAACATTCATTGCCCTGGCAGCAGATTATCAACGCGCAGACAATACCGACCGACATTTACGGCATTCCTGCCATTCCCTGCATCATTCTCTTTGACCCGGAAGGTACAATAGTGAGCCGCGACAAGCAGGATGCAGCTCTGGTTGCCGATGTAGATGCTGCGATGCAGAACTGATTCACCTTAATAATATGTTTATAAGAAAAGGGAGCTTCATCCGAGGCTCCCTTTCTAATTACGCAGTATGTGAAAATTTAAACGTTGAAGAGGAAGTGCATTATGTCGCCGTCAAGCACAACATATTCTTTTCCTTCCACCCCCATTTTGCCTGCCGCGCGCACAGCGGCTTCAGATCCGAGGTCAACATAGTCCTGGTATTTGATGACTTCCGCGCGGATGAATCCTTTTTCAAAATCGGTGTGTATGATTCCGGCGCATTTCGGTGCTTTGCTGCCGCGGAGGAATGTCCAAGCCCTCACTTCGTCCGCTCCGGCGGTAAAGAATGTCTGGAGGTCAAGCAGGGCGTATGCGGCTCTGATGAGTCGTGACACTCCCGATTCCTCCAGCCCGATTGATTCAAGGAACTCTTTCCTGTCCTCGTAGCTGTCCAGCTCCGCGATTTCCGCCTCGGTCTGAGCGGCGACAACCAGTACTCCCGCATCCTCGTCTTTCACAGCTTCTTTTACTGCATCGACATAGGCGTTGCCGGTTGCGGCTGATGCGTCATCTACATTGCACACATAGAGCACCGGTTTGGATGTGAGCAGGAACAGGTCGCGGGCAAATTTCTCTTCGTCCGGAGTTTCAAGCACAACCGAGCGTGCCGGCTTTCCCGCTTCAAGCGCCTCCTTGATTTTGGCAAGAACCTCATATTGCATCTTCGCAGTCTTGTCACCGCCGGTCTGAGCCTGCTTATATGTCTTGGCTATGCGGCTCTCGACTGTCTCAAGGTCCTTTATGAGCAGCTCATAGTCGATTATCTCCTTGTCGCGCACCGGATTGACTGAACCGTCCACATGGGTAATGTTATCATCGTCGAAGCAACGGAGCACATGGATGATAGCGTCTGTCTCGCGGATATTGGCAAGGAACTTGTTGCCGAGGCCCTCACCTTTGCTCGCGCCTTTCACAAGTCCCGCTATGTCTACAATCTCCACGGTAGCGGGCACTATGCTCCGTGGGTTGCATATCTCAACGAGCTTGTTGAGGCGGTCGTCAGGCACGGTGATTACACCGACATTCGGCTCTATTGTGCAGAAAGGGAAGTTGGCGCTTTGTGCCTTTGAGTTTGACAGACAATTGAAAAGTGTGGACTTGCCTACATTGGGCAGTCCTACTATGCCGCATTTTAATGCCATATTTTCAGTGGTTTTCTAAATTATGCTGCAAAGGTAGCGAGATTTTACTTTTTATGGAATAGCCGCGCTATATTATATGCTATCTCTTTTGCCCTTGACATCATCGGGGTGATTACCGGGCGGAAAGGGTGCTCTATGGTTGGTGTGTATATGTTGAGCTTGCCCGGATGGCAGGCGATTCGGGTGGTCACCCCGAGGGTAATGGGTTCGCCGTCAATGTGCGCCGGTCCGGGTGCCTTGCGCGTTATGGTTGCCTCCGTGGTGCGGAAAGAGTGTATGAGCGTGTTGCGGTCTATATAGCCTGTGAGCAGGTCAACCCCGACTAAGGCGGTTGTGATAGGATTGCCTGAATGCACTATTATTATGTCCAGGAGCCCGTCGGTCATGGATGCCTGCGGGGCGATGTAGGCGTTGTTGCCGTACTGCGAAGCATTGCATGCAGCTACCACAAAAGCCTTTTCAGTGAGCACCTTGCCATTAGCGGATATAATGTACTCATCAGGGTTGAAAGTGCGGTATTCTTCAAATGCGCTTTTGATGTACTTGGCGAATCCACGCTCCTTGCCTTTGGCGAACCTTTTGCTCACCGCCGCATCGAACCCCATGCCGAAAGTGCAGAAAAAAGGAAGGTCATTTGCAGTGCCGTAGTCGCAGGCAATTATATGGTTCTCGTGGATTACATCTATTGCGGCGTCGATGTCAATCGGTATTTCCAGATGCCTTGCCAATCCGTTGCCGGAGCCGCAGGGAATAATGCCCAGTGCGGTATTTGAGCCGCAAAGTGCTTTTGCAGTCTCGTTTACGGTCCCGTCGCCTCCTGCTGCAATAACGGAGTGGTAGCCCTGTCCTACAGCCTCTGTGGCGAGCTTTGTTGCATCGCCCCGTGCTGTGGTCCAAGCCACCTCTATGTCTAACCCGCTGCCTTCAAGCCTTTCACTGACAATTTTGTCAAGCCCGCGCTTGTTAGTGGTGCCGGAAATCGGGTTGATTATGAGTAAACATCTGTTGCTTTCCATATTCCGGTGCAAAATTAAGCGTTCTGCACTTAAAAATCAACAGCACCGCCAATCATATAAGACTTATACGACATATATGACTTATAAGACGCATAAACCGTTAAACGGGTACCTACATTTAACATCTCACCGTTAAATCAGTTAAAAACACTTAAACGGGGGGGGGGGTAGTTATGGTTTTTTAATTTTTTATACATCCCTTTGCCCCCTGAAACGCCCCGGGGAAAGTTTTTGCCCCCGGGACAGGG
>CAMWQE010000102.1 GCA_947176335.1 uncultured Porphyromonadaceae bacterium
CAATTAGCGGCGGAGCGAATCTCAGCGCGGCAACTCTTGATGCAATAAGCATTAACTATCAGCGGCATTTAAGGCTTGATGACGGGCTTGCCTCGTTCAGTGTGCCATCGACAGCCGTTTCACTCGGAGGAGCTGATGAAGCTACCAGAGTTTGGGATGTTACCAACCCTCTGAATATCATTCGTATGGCTGTGAAAAGTAACGGAGATGCGGTTTACTGGGTTAACGATTACACCGGGCGGCGAAATTATGTTGCATGGAGCAGCAAAGCCAACCTTCCTGCGGTTGCCGATGAGGGGATTGTGCCTAATCAGGACATTCATTCGCTTCATACGCCGGAGATGGTTATAATCACTGTGCCTGAATTTGCTTCCATGGCTCGCCGGATTGCGGAGCTGCATGGAAAAAACGATGGTATGGCAGTGGAAGTTGTGATGCAGCAGGATATTTTCAATGAGTTCAGCTCAGGTGCTACCGACCCCGGCGCATTCAGGCGTTTCCTCAAGATGCTTTATGACCGTGGTGCGGAGGCAAATGTGAAACTGCGCTATGCTCTTTTTATGGGGCGCGGCACATTTGATATCCGTGGCGTAACAACCGGAGGGGCGGCGCTTGGCAGTCTCGTGATGCCTGTGTGGCAGTCGCCTGAAAGCCTTGCTGAAACGGTTTCCTTTACTACAGATGACTATTTCGCTTTTCTGGATGATAACAGCGGTGTGCGTCCCGGTGCTGACAAATATTCCATAGCGGTAGGGCGTATTCCTGCGCGGAACCAAGAGGAGGCGCAAGCTTATGTTGATAAACTCGTGGGTTATGTAACCGCTCCACCTGCCGGAGAGTGGCATAACAGGGTGATTATGACCACCGATGACGGCGACCGCGCAATCCACATGGCTCAGGCGGACGAACTCGTGGAAGCGATGAGAAGCAATCCGCACGGCAGCAATATGGTGTATGACAAGGTATATATTGACGCATATCCCCTTGTTGGCGGTGTGTGCGTAGAAGGACGTGAGAAGTTGCACCGCCTGCTGGATTCCGGTGCGTCATGGTGGACATATACCGGGCATGCCAACAAATATTACCTTACGGGACAAGGTATTCTTACGCTTAATGACATAAATTCGCTTTCAAACCGCTATCTTCCTGTGTTTTTCGGGGCTACCTGCTTCTTTATGCAGTGGGATGGCTTTGAGCAGAGCGGTGCCGAAAAGATGTTTTTCCGTCCGAAAGGTGGCGTTATTGCGGCTATTACAGCTACCCGCCCGGTTTTCATCTCCGAAAACTCTCTGATGAGCCGTGCTGTCGGGCGTGAGGCATTTGCAACGGACTCCGAAGGCAAGGCTTTGACCATTGGGGAGATAATGCAGAATGCAAAGAACCGTCTTGGCGGACAGGCGGGCACATCCAACACCAACAAGCTCAGATATTCCCTCATGGGTGACCCGGCGATGAGAGTTGCGTCCGGAAGCTGCCATGCTGCTGTTACTGAAATCAATGGAGTTAATATAAGTGCGATAAGTGAGGATATTGTGCTTCACGGGCGCGAGAATGTCCGCCTGAAAGGCAGGATTGAAAATGAAGTCGGTGAACCGGTGGAGGATTTTGACGGCACTGTTCAACTGACCCTCTATGATGCCGAGACAAGCGTCACCACCCTCGGCAGGAATATCGACAATACAAGCGGACAGTCTATTGTGTTTGATGAGCATGGCGAGAGGCTTTTTTCCGGACGTGATTCCGTAGTTGCCGGCAAATTTGAAATGAACATCGCGATGCCGGCGGAGCTTGCGGACAATTACCGTAACGCGCTAATGAGCCTTAATGCGCGTTCAAAATCCGGTTTGGATGCTGTTGGCACCTTTAGCGATTTTTACGTGTTTGGCTCAGATGAAAACGCGCCGGAAGATACTGTGCCTCCGGTAATTTCAAAATTTTACATTAACCACCCGTCGTTTGTTGACGGTGACAAAGTCAACGAATCCCCGGTTATATTTGCGGAAGTCAGCGATAATATAGCGGTAAATCTTTCTACCGCAGGCATCGGCAGGGCAATGGCGCTGAAGCTTGACGGCGTTACTACTCTCGGAAATGTGGCGAATTATTATACCCCATACGCTGACGGCACTCCCGGAGGTACTATCGCTTATCCTCTATCCTCACTCTCGGAGGGTGCCCACGACCTTTCTCTGAAAGTGTTTGACACCTCCGGAAACAGCGCCGAGGCAACCATAAACTTTGTAGTAGACCCACTTGCGCAGCCGGAGATTTATGATGTGTACACCGATGCCAATCCGGCATCAGTCGAGGCAAACTTTTATATAAACCATAACCGTCCGGATGAGATTCTTACAGTGACCTTGAGTGTTTACAATCTTATGGGTAGCCTTGTATGGAGTAAGACTGTGACAGACCGCAGCGATATGTTTACCTCGGCACCTATAACTTGGAACCTCCATGACCTTGCCGGTCACCGGGTTACACGTGGAATTTACATTTATCGCGCCGATGTGAGTGTCAACGGAGTGCGTCGTATGTCTAAAGGTCGACGCCTCGCCGTCACCGGCAAATAATCCCCCGGCAGCCTGTCAGAATATTTTGAGGTCGGACGAATCTACTTCTTTAAACCAGTTAGTTAGCCTGCTTTTAGCCTTTTCGTGGGTTTCAGGTGTGATATTATCCCATACAGTCTTAAGAGCGTAAAGTAGCACGGACGCGTCATCAGAATATCCTAACGGACCTAACAGGTCAGGAATAAAATCCAATGGCAGAATAAAATAACCAAGTGCGCCTATGACAATTGCCTTATCTTTCAAAGGCACATTGCCATCCATAAGCGCATAGTATAAGAGAAGTGCGGCATAAACGACTTTTATACCGGCTTTTTTCGCAACTTTAGAAATCTTGTCAAATAATTTCGTTGCTGAATATCGTGATTGATAATTTGGTAACTTTTTGAAATCCATGTGTTAGGGAGTGTTTGATTCTTATTTTTAATCAACACTATAGTTACCAAATGTGTTTGGAGGTGGTTAGCGGTTTTTGTACATGTCGTCGTAGTACTTTTCGTAGTCGCCGGAGGTGATGTTGTCCATCCACTCCTGGTTGTCAAGGTACCAGCGAACAGTTTTTTCAATGCCTTCCTCAAACTGGAGCGAGGGTTCCCAGCCTAATTCTTTCTGGAGTTTGCGGGAATCTATAGCGTACCGGAGATCATGTCCCGCCCTGTCAGTAACGTAGGTTATCAATTCATCGGAACATCCTTCAGGATTGCCGAGAAGCCGGTCTACTGTCTTGATTATTACCTTTATAAGGTCAATATTCTTCCATTCGTTGAATCCACCTATATTATATGTGTCGGCTACTTTCCCCCGGTGGAAAATCAGGTCTATCGCACGGGCATGGTCTTCAACAAAGAGCCAGTCGCGCACATTCTCCCCTTTGCCGTAGACAGGCAAAGCCTTACGGTTACGGATATTATTGATAAATAGGGGGATGAGTTTCTCAGGGAACTGGTACGGACCATAGTTGTTTGAGCAGTTGGTCACAATGGTAGGCATGCCGTATGTGTCATGGTAAGCCCTTACAAAATGGTCGGAACTTGCTTTTGAGGCTGAATATGGGGAATGGGGATTGTATTTAGTAGTTTCAAGGAAGAAGTCTGTGCCGAATGCAAGATGATGTTCGGTGGAGGATGCTGTTGTAGTGAAAGGTGATTCCACCCCTTCGGGATTAGTCAGTTCAAGGGCACCGTAAACTTCATCGGTTGAAATGTGATAAAAGAGTTTGCCTTCATATTTTTCAGGAAGGCTTTCCCAATACTCTTTTGCCGCCTGCAAAAGAGCAAGAGTGCCCATCACATTTGTGCGGGCGAACGTGAACGGGTCCTTTATCGACCGGTCAACATGGCTTTCTGCAGCAAGATGTATGATTCCTGTAATTGCGTGTTCCCTGATAATGCGGCGCATCTCATCGAGGTCTGCGATGTCAGCCTTTACAAATGTATAGTTAGGTTTGTCCTCGATATCTTTCAGGTTGGCGAGATTGCCGGCGTAGGTAAGCTTGTCAAGGTTGACAATATTGTAATCGGAATATTTGTTGACGAAAAGACGTACAACATGGCTGCCGATGAATCCGGCTCCCCCGGTTATGAGTATATTTTTTTTCATTTTCCAGTCAGGTTTTTGATGCATTTCTTTAGCGAGTCTTTCCAATATGGTATGGCGATATGGAAAGTATTCTTGAATTTGGTTTTGTCGAGTACCGAGTAGGATGGGCGTACCACGGCAGAGGGGAACTCGCTTGAACGGCAAGGCTCTATTTTACATTCAGTGTGACCTGAAAGCTCCGCAATTTCTTTGGTGAAATCGTACCATGAGCATACACCCTCATCCGAGTAGTGGTATGTGCCTTCGTTGCCGGGATATTTGCAGTTGTCAATGATGTCAACTATAGCCGATGCAAGGTCACGGGCGTAGGTGGGTGTGCCGGTCTGGTCTACTACAACTTTCAGCTCAGGCTTTGTTGCCGTGAGGTTCAGCATTGTCTTGACAAAATTTTTGCCAAACTCTGAGTATAGCCAAGCCGTGCGTATGATGATAGCCTTGCACCCCGATTCGGCAATCTTTTGCTCACCGTGCAATTTTGTCAGTCCGTATACTCCTGTCGGATTGGTCGGTTCCGATTCACTTCGGGGAGTATTACCTTGATTCCCGCCAAAAACATAGTCGGTGGATATATGAATCAGTGTGCAACCGTTGTCTTTAGCCGCTTTTGCAAGATAGCCCACGGCTTCAGCATTTAGTTTCTCGGCAAATTCCGGTTGTTCCTCGGCTTTATCCACATTGGTATATGCGGCGCAGTTTACAATCAGGTCAAAATCGTTGCATCCGACACCAAGCGCCACCGCTTCGGGGTCGGTTATGTCTATATCATCGACATCGGTGAAAATGTATTCGTTTCCGGAGTTTTCAGATGCTATTTTAAGGCAGGTACCAAGTTGTCCGTCACCGCCTGTAACGAGTATCCTCATTTCGTGTATAGGTCAATGTTAATATCAAAAGGTGTATCGAATCCGGCAAGCATTGGATGATGCTTGTCTTTTTCTGAAAGTATTGCATCCTCAAACGACACCTTCCAGTCAATGCCGAGCGAGGAGTCAAATATTGAGATGCCACCTTCCGCCTCCGGGTGATAGAAATCATCGCATTTGTACTGGAAGACTGCAATGTCGCTAAGCACAGAGAATCCATGGGCGAATCCTCTCGGAACAAACAGCGCAAGGTGGTTGGCTTCTGTCAGCTCCACTGCGACATGCCTGCCGAATGTAGGTGAGTTTTTACGGATGTCGACGGCAACATCGAGCACAGCGCCTTTCACACAGCGAACAAGTTTTGATTGTGTGAATGGCGGACGCTGGAAATGCAGCCCGCGGAGCACCCCTTTTGTAGAACAGCTTTCATTATCCTGCACAAAGTCCACCGGGCGCACTTTTTCATCAAATTCCCTCTTGGAATAGCTCTCGAAAAAGTAACCTCTGGAGTCATTGAAAATTCGTGGCTCAATTATCACCACATCCGGTATTTCGGTATGGATAACGTTCATGGTCATTCAAGATTTTTGAATCCGGTGCGGTCAATCTCCTCGACAACCTTTATGAGGTATTGCCCGTACTGGTTTTTGAGCATCGGTTTAGCGAGTTCACGCATTTTTTCCGCGGAAATCCATCCCTGACGGTAGGCTATTCCTTCAAGGCAGGCAATTTTTAGTCCCTGGCGTTTTTCAAGGACCTCAACGTAAATCGAAGCCTCGGCGAGCGAGTCATGTGTGCCGGTATCAAGCCACGCGAATCCTCTTGGAAGTGTCTGTACTTTAAGTTCGCCGTCTTTCAGAAACTCCTGGTTTACAGTGGTGATTTCCAGTTCGCCTCTTGCCGACGGTTTTATGCCATGCGCCACTTCGACCACTTTGTTGGGATAGAAATAGAGTCCTACGACGGCGTAATTTGATTTTGGATGCTCCGGTTTCTCTTCTATGGAGAGGCAGTTGCCGTTATTGTCAAATTCCGCTACTCCGTACCGCTCAGGGTCATCCACCCAATAGCCGAATACAGTCGCCTTTGAATTTTTTTCCGCATTTTCCACTGCATCTTTCAGCATATGGGAGAATCCTGCACCGTGGAATATATTGTCGCCAAGCACAAGGCAAACACTGTCATCACCTATAAAATCCCTGCCGATGATGAATGCCTGGGCAAGCCCGTCAGGACTCGGTTGCTCGGCGTATGTGAATTTCACACCATAATCGCTACCATCTCCAAGCAGCCTTTTGAATCCGGGAAGATCCTGCGGGGTAGAGATAATGAGTATATCCTTTATTCCGGCAAGCATAAGTATGGAAATCGGATAATAAACCATAGGCTTGTCGTAGATAGGCAAGAGCTGTTTGCTTACACCCTTTGTGATAGGGTAGAGGCGTGTGCCGGAACCACCGGCAAGTACGATTCCTTTCATTTGCTGACAGTTTATTATACAAAGGTATAATATCGGCAGATAATGGGATAGAGGTACGGTCTTATTTGATAAATATTAACGATTTGAAGCGAAGAAGGATTTTATTTTTCTGAATGAGACCGTCAGGGAGGCAATAAATAAAATGGACATTACGGTATATGATGGTGCCGAGGGGAGAAAAGATGCTCCAAATGCTCCCACAGTCAGCAGAGATGCGATGATAATGCCTGTTATTGTGCGGCGGTCAAGACGGAATGAATATAATTTCCAGTCTATGAAGCAGTCTGTGGCTATGCCGATAATTCCGTCGGCGATAACAGCGACACCGAGTCCGGTCAAGCCCCAGCAGTAATATGCAATGCAGGATATGACAAGATTGGCAATGTTGTAGAAAACGACTTCGGTCCAGATATATACCTTTTTGTTGTCCTTCGCAAATGTTATATAGCCGAGAGGATAGTTGATAGCCTTGAACATCACTCCAAGTCCCATCAATCTTACCAGTCCGGTGATGTTTTCAAATTCTGAGGTAAGCAAGAGCCGAATCAGCAATGGGGCGGCGAGTATCATGCCTGTTACAAGCGGAGCCACGACATAAGCAAGGATTGTTATCTGGCGGTGTGCAAGTTCGGCAACATAACGGTGGTCATCTATGTTTCTTGGGAGCCGTGGCAAATAGTCC
>CAMWQE010000103.1 GCA_947176335.1 uncultured Porphyromonadaceae bacterium
CAAGAATGAAGCTCACATTTTTTCTCATAAGAATCGTTGTTTGGATATTTGAATGAATTTTTAGTTTGCAGAATGTGATATTATTCTGCAAAGATAGCTATAAATAACATGATGCGGACACTTTTTAGGTGCGGTTTTTCTTTTTTTCACTTCTTATATTTAATAATGTGACTTTACCCGGGAATTATTATTAAATTTGTATCCGGATTTTTATACATTAAACTATTCAATTTAAGCCGTAGAGATGAGAAGATGGCGTATTGATGACAGCGCAGAGCTGTACAACATAAATGGATGGGGTCTCAAATACTTCTCCATTAATGAAAAAGGACATGTTGCCGTGACTCCGAAAGACGGGCTCACATCGGTTGACCTCAAAGAGGTAATGGATGAGCTGCAGGTACGCGACGTAACCGCCCCGGTGCTGCTCCGCTTCCCGGATATCCTTGACAACAGAATCGAAAAGATTTCAAATTGTTTCCGCACCGCTGCTAAGGAATACGGCTACGAGGCGAAAAACTTCATAGTGTATCCCATAAAGGTGAATCAGATGCGTCCCGTGGTTGAAGAAATAGTGAGCCACGGCATGAAATTCAACATCGGGCTGGAAGCTGGTTCCAAACCGGAGCTCCATGCTGTTCTTGCAACAAACATCGCGGACAACGCGCTGATTATTTGCAACGGCTACAAGGATGAGAAGTTTGTGGAGCTCGCCCTGCTCGCGCAGAAGATGGGACGCCATATTTTCCTTGTCGTTGAAAAGCTAAATGAACTTGAGCTTATAGCAAACGTAGCAAAAAGAATAAAAATCACCCCTAATATCGGCATAAGAATCAAATTATCCTCCACCGGCTCAGGCAAATGGGAGGAGAGCGGAGGAGATCAGTCGAAATTCGGACTAAATTCCAGCGAACTTCTGCAGGCTCTGGATTTCCTTGACAAGAACAAGATGAGGGAAAGCCTGCGTCTTGTACATTTCCATATAGGAAGCCAGGTGACAAAAATCAGAAGAATCAAAAATGCCCTCCGCGAAGCAACGCAGTTTTATGCACAGCTCTCCAAAATGGGCTATGACATTGATTTCCTTGACATCGGCGGTGGTCTCGGCGTGGATTATGACGGCACAAGGAGTTCGGCATCCGAGAGTTCTATGAACTACTCTATTCAGGAGTATGTAAACGATGCCGTGTCCGCGCTTGTGGATGTATGCCGCAAGAATGCACTGAAGCAGCCTAATATAATCACCGAGAGCGGACGTTCACTTGCAGCCCACCATTCCGTGCTTATTTTTGAGGTACTTGAAACAACGCAACTGCCGATGTGGAAGGATACCGAGGAGATTTCGGAAGATGCCGATGAGCTTGCCCGGGAATTATACGACATCTGGGACAAACTTGACCAACCGCGCTTGTTTGAAAGCTGGCACGATGCCCTGCAAATCCGTGAGGAAGCATTGGATCGTTTCAGCCTTGGGATGCTTGACCTCAAGACTCGCGCACAGATTGAGAAACTTTTCTGGAGCATTGCCCGCGAAGTAGGTGAAATAGCCGGAAATATGAAGCATGCGCCTGAGGATTTAAGAAAAATCGCCCGAATGCTTCCTGACAAATATTTCTGCAACTTCTCGCTTTTCCAGTCTTTGCCAGACAGTTGGGCGATAGACCAGGTATTTCCGATAATGCCTATCGGCAGGCTTGACGAGCGCCCGGCGCGCACCTGCACGATACAGGACATTACCTGTGACAGCGACGGAAAAATAGCAAATTTCATAACTAACCACGGAATCTCCCCTTCCCTGCCGGTACATACCGTGAAGAAAGGTGAGCCATATTATTTAGGCGTATTTCTTGTGGGTGCATACCAGGAGATTCTGGGGGACATGCATAATCTTTTCGGAGATACCAATGCGGTGCATATCAGCGTGTATGAGGACCGTTATGAGATTGATCGTGTGATAGATGGAGAAACTGTTGCGGAGGTGCTCGATTATGTGGAGTTCAATCCTAAGAAACTTGTGCGCAATGTTGAAACATGGGTTACTGCGTCAATGAAAGCGGGCAAAATCACCCCGGAGGAAGGACGTGAGTTTCTCAGCAACTACCGTTCAGGTCTATACGGTTACACTTATCTGGAAAAAGACTGATATTGCCCCGCTACTTTTTAAATCTGGCTTTTTTAGGTGCGCCGTTCCATGGCTGGCAACGGCAACCGGGAGACGTGTCCGTGCAGCAATGTGTGGAGGAAGCACTGTCCACCCTTTTGCGCTGTCCGGTTGCAGTGACAGGTGCCGGACGGACTGATGCGGGAGTAAATGCCCGCATGATGCCGGCTCACTTTGACTGTCCGACGGAGATAAATGACGTAAAACAATTTCTGCGGAGCCTGAATTCCATTTTAGGTAAAGATATCGCTGCTAACGGAATTGTCAGGGTTGCAGATGAGGCACATGCCCGTTTTGATGCCACAAAGCGGACATACCGATACTTCGCAACAACCTGCAAGACACCTTTTTTCAACTCTTTGTCATGGCGCTGCTCTCCTGCCCTCGATTTCGAGGCAATGAACGATGCAGCAAAAATTCTGCTTTCGACATCGGATTTCGCATCCTTTGCCAAACTTCACAGCGATGTGAAAACCACTATTTGCAAAGTGACTCACGCCGAATGGCACCGGTTGGACGAAAACGGCTGGTATTTTGAAATAAGCGCCGACCGGTTTCTGCGTAATATGGTCAGGGCGGTAGTTGGCACTCTTGTCGAGGTAGGCAGAGGAAAGCTTACCAAAGAGGGCTTCAAAGAAATAATCGAAAGCCGGAACCGATGCAACGCGGGCACTTCCATGCCGGCTCACGCCCTATATTTATGGAGCGTGGAATACCCTTATATTGAAACCAATCATTTTTACAATTATGAATAAATTGAAACTTTTCATGCTCCCGGCAGCATTGACGGCAGTCACTGTGTTCGCCCAGGTGCAAGACCCCGATTTCGCTGACCGCGAGAGCTGTACCAGTATTATGGTCGGTAAAAAAGCTTCCACCGACGGCTCTGTCATGACATCCCATACATGTGACGGTAATTACCGTGCATGGATGGATATTGTACCCGGAACATCTTACGGGCATGACACTACCGCTGTTGTAGTAAAAGGACGCATGCACACCGACCATTCAACCGGCGCAAGAGGCATGAAAGAGGTAGGCACAGTTCCGGTATCTGGAAATTCATACGCGTTCCTCAACACCGCATATCCTTGCCTTAATGAAAAGCAGCTCGGAATAGGCGAAACCACAATAACAGGCAGAAGGGAACTGCAAAATCCCAAAGGCATGTTTATGATTGAAGAGCTTGAAAGGATTGCATTGCAGCAGTGTACCACAGCACGGGAGGCAATAAAGCTGATGGGCAAGCTCGTCAAAGAGTATGGTTACGGCGACAGCGGCGAGTGTCTTACTATTGCTGACCCCAACGAAGTATGGCAGTTTGAGATATTTGGTGCGGGACCGGATAAGATTGGTGGTGTATGGGCAGCGGTCCGTATTCCTGATGATGAAGTAGGTGTATCCGCCAATATCCCGAGGATTTCAACTCTCAATCTTGCAGCTACCGCAAATTATCTTGCGTCGGATAATGTGTTCTCGGTTGCAAAGAAAATGAATCTGTGGGACGGTAAGGAGCCGTTCAAATTCTGGAAAGCGTACGCAGGCGGCAACTATTTCGGAGAACCGAAGGCATTCAGCGTTCGTGAATATTTTATACTTAACAAGATTGCTCCCTCCCTGGGACTCAAGTATGACAGCGAGGAACTGCCTCTTAGCGTAAAACCGGACAACAAGCTTTCTGCCGCGGATGTTATGAACCTTCTTGCTGAAACATACGAAGGCACAGACTGGGACATGACCAAGAACCTGAAGGTTGTGCGCAAGAATAACCGTACGGGAGAAACCGACACAATTGTAAGCCCGGTTGCCAATCCGTGGATGAACCGTGATTATATGAACCTTTTCAACGCTCTATGCGACAGCACTGTTGTGAATGTGCGCAACGTGTCAGTGCCTCAGTGCTCCTATTCAACAGTAATCCAGTTGAGGGACTGGCTTCCTGACGGAGTGGGCGGTGTTGCATGGGTTGCCTTCGACAATCCCGGTCAGAGCCCGCGTATCCCTATTTTCTGCGGCACCCTCGACCTTCCCGAGTCATTCAAAGTTGACGGCCAGCTCCGCTACGATGAAAATTCCGCGCTCTGGGCGTTCCGCAAAGCGAACAAACTCGCTACAATCAAGTGGGGAGAAACCCGCAATGATATTGAAAAAGGCAGGCAGCACTATATTAATAAAGGTGCAAGCGAAATGCCTTACGTCGAGAAAACATATACCGACATTGCCCTAAAGAAAGGGACCGATGCGGCAAATGAGTTTCTCACAGATTACACTGCCGACTTTGCCGGAGCGGCAATGAACCGATGGAACGGTCTTGCAGACAAATACTGGAGTAAATACGGCAGAGGTTTCTAATTGATTTTTAATATTCAGACAGATGAAAAAGTATATATGGAGCGTTGCCGCACTTATCGCGGCTTCATTTACAGCCTCCGCGCAAGAAGGCTATGTGTTCACTACAGTAACGGATGTGCCTGTGACATCTGTAAAAAACCAGGCATCGAGCGGCACCTGCTGGTGCTTCGCGACCACATCTTTCATGGAAGCGGAGTTGCTCCGCAAAGGCAAAGGCGAGCATGACCTTTCAGAAATGTTCATCGTGCGCCAGAAACTTCTCAACCAGCTTGATGACAATTTCCTTCGCCGCGGAAAAGGCAATATCGGTCAGGGCAGCCTCAGCCACACCTTCATGAATGCTTACCGTCAGGTGGGAATCGTGCCGGAGGAGGTTTATACCGGAATCAATTATGAGGGCGGAAAGCATAATCATGGCGAAATGATGTCGATGCTTCATGCTGTTGCCGATGCCGGAGTGAAAAACAGGAAACGCTCCCCACAGTATGACCGTGTTGTCAACGCGGTGCTGGACAGCTATCTTGGGGAAGTGCCTGAAAAGTTCACATATCAGGGAAAAGAGTACACTCCTAAATCTTTCGCGGAATCACTCGGGCTTGACATGGATGACTATGTTGAGCTGACAAGCTTCACCCACAAGCCATACTATAAGGCTTTCGAACTTGAGGTACCTGACAACTGGGAGCATGCAAAGCAGTACAATGTGCCATTGGACGAGCTTATCGCCACAATGGACTATGCGCTTGAAAACGGATATACCGTATGCTGGGACGGTGATGTGAGCGAAAAAGGTTTTTCACATGCAAAAGCGGTTGCCATCAACCCCGAAGTAAAAGATCTGAAAGGCTATTCTGCAGAAGATTCCGCTAAATTCGCGAAGAAAAATGAAGCACAGAGGCTTGAAGAGGTGCTGAAATTTGAAAAAATCTATCCTGAGGTAGCTGTGACTCCGGAAGTCCGCCAGAATGGTTATGAAACATTCGTTACTACAGATGACCACCTGATGCATATCACCGGAAGCGTGAAAGACCAGAACGGTACCAAATATTACAAGACTAAAAATTCATGGGGCATCGAGCGAAATGACAACGGAGGCTATCTGAACATGAGCGACAGCTATGTCCGCGCAAAAACCATATATATTATGGTTCATAAAGATGCCGTGCCTAAAGAACTTCGCAAAAAACTCAAAATTTAAATACAATGAATTTAAAATCATTAGTCGCTTCCACCATATTGCTCGGCTCTGCGGCATCCGCTCTTGCCCAAGGCAGCATCACCATAAAGTCATCAGCAAGAAATGATTCTGTTTACTATCTCTGCTATACCATGCAGGAGATGATTGACGGTGAAAACCAGTCAGAAGATAAACAGTATGTGATTACAAAGAAAGGGAAAGCCACAATCAATGTGCCAAAAGGAGGTGCGATATACGAATTTTGGGGTCCCGGACTGCTCAATAACTATACCCGAAAGATTTTTGCGCTTCCCGGAGATAAAATCAGAATCACCGTGACCGGACCGGATATAAAAGACATGACAATCACCGGTACCGCACTTGTCGAAAATGTCGCGCGCATCGAGGCTGAAGGCGATTCGCTCCAAAACATCCTCAGGTCACTTCCTAAAGAAGACAGAGCGGAATTTGACCGAGTTTACACTCAGTGGCGTGAACGGTACGACAAAGCACTCCCCTCACATTTAAATGATGACTTCGGTGTCTATTGCATTGACAAGGCTACCATCACGGCAATGGACAAGCACTTTGATAATCTAAAAGCTCCAGCCGAAAACTCATTCATGGCACCGCTATACGAAAAAAACAAAATCACCATAGAGAACTACAGGGAGAGAAAGGCAGCGAAGGAGAAAATAAAGGTCGGCGCTGTCGCTCCGGACTTCACTCTCCCCGACATGGAAGGCAAGCCGGTGTCACTCTCCTCTTTCCAAGGCAAATGGGTACTTCTTGACTTCTGGGGCTCATGGTGCAAATGGTGCATGGTAGGAGTTCCACAGATGAAGGAAAACTACGCCAAATTCTCAGACAAATGTGAGTTCATAGGCATTGACTGCAACGAGGGCAAGAGCGCATGGATTAAAGCAGTGAAAGATAATGAAATGAACTGGGTGCAGCTTTATAATAAGCCTGAGACTGGAAAGCCGGCATCAATCATCTATGGTGTGAGCGGCTATCCGACTAAAATCCTCATTGACCCGGAAGGCAAAATCGCAAAAGTATGCATAGGAGAGGACAAGGCTTTCTATGACGACTTCGCTGAACTCATGAAATAAATTCCCTGATACAGAAATGTACATCGTAAAAAAACAAATGGAGATAGCCGGTTGTCACCGGCTGTCTCTTCCATACGAAAGCCCTTGCACTAACCTCCACGGGCATAACTGGATTGTGACGGTGCATTGCCGCGCCAAGCACCTGAACAATGAAGGAATGGTCATTGACTTCAAGCATATCAAGGAGGCTGTTCACGATTATCTTGACCACGGGAACTTCAATGAGCTCCTCCCCTTCAATCCAACCGCGGAAAATCTTGCCAAATGGATTTGTGACAGGATTCCCGGTTGTTTCCGGGTGGATGTCGAGGAGAGCACGGCAAATGTTGCCACATACATAAAGGA
>CAMWQE010000104.1 GCA_947176335.1 uncultured Porphyromonadaceae bacterium
AAATAACTTTCTGTCAAATGGGATTTACACAAACAATTAAAGATATCTGGAGTGTAGAGGATCTGCGAAAGCGCATCGGAATCACCCTGCTGCTTGTGATCATCTATCGCTTCGGATGCTATGTGGTCCTTCCGGGCATTAATCCCGACGACCTCATGGCCCTAAAGAACTTTACTTCCGGCGGCTTGATGCAGCTTCTCGATATGTTCTCGGGCGGCGCATTCTCTCAGGCATCAATCTTCGCGCTCGGTATCATGCCCTACATTACTGCATCCATCGTGATTCAGCTTCTCGGCATGGTGCTCCCTTCGTTCCAGAAAATGCAGAGGGAAGGTGAAAGCGGCAGGCAGAAACTCAACCAGTACACCCGCTATCTCACCGTGCTCATACTCATCCTTCAGGGACCCGCATACCTGATGAACATCAAATACCAGGTCGCTGCAGCAGGCGGTTCATCCTCCGCAATGGGAGTATGGACAATCGCGTACCTTACCATTATCCTTGCTGCCGGCTCAATGTTCATCATGTGGCTCGGCGAAAGGATTACAGACAGAGGCATCGGCAACGGTATCTCCTTCATCATCCTTGTCGGCATTATCGCCCGACTCCCGGAGGCTCTCATCTACGAATTCATCAGCCGACTCCCCGGTGCTACAGGCTCGCAGGGCGGTCTGATTATGTTCGTTGTTGAAATCATACTCCTCTTCGCAGTGACCGTCGGAGCTGTCCTCCTTGTGCAGGGAACACGCAAAGTGCCCGTGCAGTACGCCAAACGAATTGTCGGCAACCGCCAGTACGGAGGCGCAAGGCAGTACATTCCCCTTAAAGTCAATGCGGCAGGTGTGATGCCTATCATCTTTGCACAGGCAATCATGTTTATCCCCATCACCCTTGCAGGATTCGGCTCACATGAAGGCAACGGCGGATTCTTCGCTGCGTTCTCAGACATTAACGGCTTCTGGTACAACCTCGTTTACTTCATCATGATTGTTGCATTCACATATTTCTATACTGCAATCACAGTGCGACCCACTCAGATGGCAGAAGATATGAAACGCAACAACGGCTTCATTCCAGGAGTGAAGCCCGGTAAGAAAACAGCCGAGTACCTTGATTCCATTATGTCAAGAATCACACTCCCCGGATCTATCTTCCTCGGGATTGTAGCGATTCTTCCCGCGTTTGCAAGATTTTTCGGCATCAGCCAGAACTTCGCGCAGTTCTTCGGAGGCACATCCCTTCTCATTCTTGTCGGAGTTGTGCTTGACACACTCCAGCAGATTGAAAGCCATCTCATGATGCACCACTACGACGGTCTCATGAAAGAAGGCAAAATCAAAGGTCGTACCACCGGCAGCGCCTATTGACCATAACATCTAAGATTGTAGGATCCAAAGATGATTTATATCAAGACACCTCAGGAAATCGAAGCGATGCAGCCACCCTGCACACTCGCCAGCCAGACACTCGGCGAGCTCGCAAAGTGGATTAAGCCCGGTGTGACAACAAACCGCCTGGAAGCAATCGCAAGAGAATTCATACGCGACAACGGAGGAAATCCCGCATGCCTCGGGTATGCAGGATTCCCTGCTGCCGTGTGCTGGGAAGTCAATGAAACAGTTGTCCATGGATTCCCTTCTAACTATACCCTCAGGGATGGAGACATCCTCGGCACGGATATCGTTGTGGAAATTAACGGGTTTAACGGCGATATGTGCTACACTTTCCCCGTAGGTGAGATTTCACCCGAAGTGAAAGCGCTCTGCACTACCACCAAAGAAGCACTCTACAAAGGCATCGAGGCGGCAAAAGAGGGAAATAGGATAGGAGATATCTCCAATGTGATACAGACCTATTGCGAAGCAAGAGGCTACACGGTTGTAAGGGAGATGTGCGGTCACGGAATCGGACGCAAGATGCATGAAGATCCCGAAGTGCCCAACTATGGTAAAAAATCCACCGGACCAATCCTCCGCAATGGAATGTGCATCGCAATCGAGCCGATGATTAACCTTGGCTCACGCCACGTCATCATCGAAAAAGACGGTTGGACCTGCCGCACACGCGACAGAAAGCCATCGGCACACTACGAGCACACGATTGCCATACATGGAAACACCCCGCGCATACTCACAACATTCTCCTATATAGAAGAAGCACTGCAGGAAAGATATATCTAAAGAATAGACAGAATGGCAAAACAGGCTGCAATAGAACAGGACGGTGTAATTGTAGAAGCACTCTCAAACGCAATGTTCCGCGTCGAGCTTGAAAACGGGCATGAAATCACAGCCCATATATCAGGCAAAATGAGGATGCACTACATCAAAATCCTGCCCGGAGACAAAGTAAGGGTGGAAATGTCACCCTACGACCTCTCCAAAGGAAGAATAGCATTCAGATACAAATAAACAAAAAAACGAAATAAAGAGATGAAAGTAAGAGCTTCAGTTAAAAAGCGCACCCCGGACAGCAAAATCGTCCGCCGCAAAGGACGTTTGTACGTAATCAACAAGAAAAATCCAAAGTACAAGCAGCGTCAAGGATAAAATTACTAATTTTGCAAAAAAAATAAAGTCAATATATGGCAGTACGTATCGTGGGAGTTGACCTCCCCCAGAACAAGAGAGGTGAAATCGCCTTGACCTACATCTTCGGCATCGGTCGAAGCGCCGCAAAATCAATTCTTGAAAAAGCAGGCGTAGACAAAGACATCAAAGTTCAGGATTGGACTGATGATCAGGCAGCTAAAGTGCGTGAAGTAATCAGCGCCGAGCACAAAGTTGAAGGTGACCTCCGCAGCGAAATCCATCTCAACATCCAGCGCCTCATGGTCATCGGTTGCTACCGTGGAATCCGTCATCGTAACGGTCTTCCCGTGCGTGGACAGAGCACAAAAAACAATGCCCGCACCCGCAAGGGACGCAAGAAAACCGTCGCTAACAAGAAGAAAGCTACAAAATAACGTAATAATATGGCAAAAAAGACAGTCGCAGCTAAAAAGAGAAATGTCAAGGTTGACGCAGCTGGTCAGCTTCATGTACATTCCTCATTCAACAACATCATCGTTTGCCTGGCTAATTCAGAAGGTCAGGTCATCTCATGGTCAAGCGCCGGCAAAATGGGCTTCAGAGGTTCAAAGAAGAACACACCCTATGCTGCGCAGATGGCGGCGCAGGACTGCGCTAAAGTCGCTTATGACCTCGGACTGCGTAAAGTAAAAGCATACGTCAAAGGTCCCGGCAACGGACGTGAATCAGCTATCCGCACCGTACACGGAGCAGGAATCGAAGTTACAGAAATCGTAGACGTAACTCCGCTGCCTCACAACGGATGCCGTCCTCCAAAGCGCAGAAGAGTATAAGAATTGCAACAGCTCTTCACAAAAAAGCAACTCAAGCAATCACTTTATTTCAGGAAAGCCAATATAGTCTGTCCGGCAGAGTGAAATTGACCATATTACATTCACCTCTCTATGGTCGCGGCTGCACCACCGGATAAACTCAAGGCAATCCACCACAAAAACAAAAACAAAATGGCAAGATATACCGGCCCCAAGACTAAAATCGCCCGCAAGTTCGGCGAACCCATCTTCGGCGAAGACAAAGTACTCGCCAAGAAAAACTTCCCCCCGGGACAGCACGGAGCTAACAAGCGCCGCAAAACCTCTGAGTATGGAGTACAGCTCAGAGAAAAGCAGAAAGCTAAATACACCTACGGAGTTCTTGAAAAACAGTTCCGTAACCTCTTTGAAAAAGCATCTCGCTCAAAAGGTATCACCGGTGAGATTCTCCTTCAGCTCCTAGAAGGACGTCTTGACAACGTTGTTTACCGTCTCGGCATCGCTCCCACCCGCGCTGCTGCACGCCAGCTCGTGCTCCACCGCCACATCACCGTCAACGGCGAAGTTGTAAACATCGCATCTTATGCTGTTAAGCCCGGTGACGTTGTAGGAGTTCGTGAGAAATCAAAATCTCTCGAAGTTATTGCTGACGCACTTGCTGGATTCAACCACAGCAAATATCCCTGGCTCGAATGGGACGAATCACTCAAATCAGGAAAACTCCTTCACGTTCCCGCACGCGAAGACATCCCCGAAAATATTAAGGAACAGCTCATCGTCGAGCTCTACTCCAAGTAAACTTTAACACCAGATCCACATGGCTATATTAGCATTCCAAAAGCCTGACAAGGTCCTGATGTTAGAGGCAAACAACCATTTCGGCAAGTTCGAGTTCAAGCCTCTTGAGCCCGGCTACGGCACTACTATCGGCAACGCCCTCCGTCGAATCCTTCTTTCATCACTTGAAGGCTTTGCAATCTCCTCTGTGAGAATCGATGGCGTGAAGCACGAATTTGATACCGTGCCCGGAGTCAAGGAAGATGTCACAAACATCATCCTTAACCTCAAGAAGGTGAACCTCAAACGCACCAGTGATGACATTGAAGACGAAAAGGTCAGGATAACCGTGGCAGGACAGGAAGAATTCAAAGCCGGCGACATAGGCAAAGCCCTCACCGGATTTGAAGTCCTCAACCCCGACCTCGTAATCTGTCATCTGGATCCGAGCGCAAGCTTCAATATTGAACTTACCATTAACAAAGGTCGTGGATGGGTACGCGCCGAAGAGCACGAAATCCCCACCGACGATGTCAACATCATCGCAATCGACTCTATCTACACACCTATTGTTAATGTGAAGTATACCGTAGACAACTTCCGCGTTGACCAGAAGACTGACTACGACAAGCTGACGCTCGAAATCACTACCAACGGTTCAATCCTTCCCAAAGACGCACTTAAGGAAGCAGCAAAAATCCTCATCCACCACTTCATGCTCTTCTCTGATGAGAAAATCACTCTCGAAACAGCTGAGACAGAAGGCAACGAAGAGTTTGATGAAGAAGTGCTTCACATGCGCCAGCTCCTCAAGTCAAAACTCGTTGACATGGACCTTAGCGTAAGAGCACTCAACTGCCTCAAGAGCGCCGAAGTTGAAACCCTCGGTGAACTCGTCGTGTTCAACAAAACCGATCTTCTCAAATTCAGGAACTTCGGTAAAAAATCACTTACCGAACTCGACGAACTCCTTGCCAACCTCAACCTCTCGTTTGGCATGGATATTTCAAAATACAAATTAGACAAAGAGTAAAGAACGATGAGACACAATAAAAACTTCAACCACCTCGGACGCAAGAAGGCTCACCGCGACGCGCTCCTCGCAAACATGACCATCGCGCTGATTATGCGTAAACGCATCTTCACCACACTGGCTAAAGCTAAAGCGCTCCGCATGTACGCCGAGCCCCTCATCAACCGGGCTAAAAATGACACAATGGCTAACCGCCGCCTCGTTTTCAGCTACCTTCAGAACAAGGAGGCTGTCACAGAACTTTTCCGCGAAGTAGCGCAGAAAATTGCTGAAAGAAACGGAGGTTACACACGCATCCTCAAGACTGGAAACCGTCTTGGTGACAATGCGAAAGTTTGCTTCATTGAGCTTGTTGACTACAATGAAAACATGCTCAAGGACAAAAACGGCAAGAAAGAAGGCCGCACACGCCGCAGCCGCCGTTCAAACAAGAACGCTGCCGCTCCTGTCGTTGAAAATCCCGTTGAAGCGGCAAAGGAAGCTGAACCCGAACTTCCCGCTGCTGAACCCGAAGCAGAAAAAGCCGCTGAATAAGCGATACAGCAACGTTTCAACCATATTTCAGGTCGCCCCGCAATCATGCCCGGCGGCCTGAAATCATTTTAACCACAAACAAAAAATAAAAAACATCAAAAACACTTTATCCCCTGCAAACTATTCCGTCAGAATTTCTTAACTTTGCAGAAAGCGTGAAAAAACGCGGAACTAACAATAAACATATAACCAAAACCCTTAATATACCGAACAATTATGAGAATTGAGAAAATTATCGGTCGTGAGGTGCTCGATTCAAGAGGCAACCCCACAGTTGAAGTAGACGTTATCCTCGAGTCTGGTGCACGCGGTCGTGCTTCTGTTCCCTCCGGAGCATCTACAGGCGTTAACGAAGCACTTGAACTCCGTGACGGTGACAAATCACGTTACCTTGGCAAAGGTGTGACAAAAGCTGTTGCAAACGTTAACGGTCCTATCGCTGAAGCACTCATCGGCATGAGCGCACTTGACCAGATCAAGATTGACGAGACAATGATTGCGCTTGACGGCACAGAAACAAAGTCAAATCTCGGTGCAAATGCAATCCTCGGCGTTTCACTCGCTGTTGCAAAGGCTGCTGCTGACTATCTCGACCTTCCCCTTTACAAATATATCGGCGGTGTTAACTCATACGTTCTCCCCGTGCCCATGATGAACATCATCAACGGCGGCGCTCACTCAGACGCTCCCATCTGCTTCCAGGAATTCATGATTCGTCCTATCGGCGCATGCTGCTTCAAGGAAGGCATCAGAATGGGTACAGAAGTATTCCACAACCTTAAGAAAGTTCTCCATGACCGTGGTCTTTCAACAGCTGTTGGTGACGAAGGTGGTTTCGCTCCCGCACTTGACGGCACAAAGGATGCCCTCAATGTAATCATCAAGGCTATCGAGCTCGCAGGTTATGTTCCCGGAAAGGATGTTACCATCGGTCTTGACTGCGCTTCTTCTGAATTCTACAAAGATGGCGTTTACGACTACACATGGAAGCAGGGTCCCAACGCTCCCAAGTACACTTCAGAGCAGCAGGCACAGTACCTCAAGGAGCTCGTTGAAGAATTCCCCATTGACTCTATCGAGGACGGCATGGCAGAAGGCGACTGGGAAGGCTGGAAGATTCTTACCGACCTTATCGGCAAGCGTTGCCAGCTCGTTGGTGACGACCTCTTCGTTACAAACGTGAAATATCTCGAAAAAGGTATCGAACTCGGTTGTGCTAACTCAATCCTCGTGAAAGTTAACCAGATCGGTTCACTCACCGAAACCCTCCGTGCAGTTGAACTCGCACAGCGCAACGGCTACACCGCAGTGATCTCGCACCGCTCCGGCGAAACCGAAGATGCTACTATCGCCGACATCGCCGTGGCTACCAACGCCGGCCAGATCAAGACCGGTAGCGCCAGCCGCTCCGACCGCATGGCCAAGTACAACCAGCTGCTCC
>CAMWQE010000105.1 GCA_947176335.1 uncultured Porphyromonadaceae bacterium
GCATAACTGGAACAATATGGTGCTCAACCGCCGGTATGTCGCGGTGGTTGAAGGCGCACCGGACCCGGCAAAAGGCACATACCGCAGCTATCTTGCCGAAAACTCGCAGCATGAGGTATATAGCACCGACAAACCGGAAGAAGGCAAGCTCGCCGTCACCCGATATTCCACCCTTGCCACAGGCAACGGCTATGCCCTAATGGAGGTGGAGCTTGACACCGGCAGGAAAAACCAGATTCGAGTGCACATGAGCGAAATGGGGCATCCCATTTCCGGCGACAGGAGATATGGAGCCGAATCAAGCCCGATACACAGGCTCGCACTCCATGCGCAGACCCTGAGGTTCGTTCACCCCGTTACAAGAAAGGAAATGAACTTCACCACACCCGTTCCGGCAGGATTCATTGCTATGGTGAAATAAATATGCTCCGCTTTTGCGGCGGTTACAGGGATTTTCCCTAAATTTGTGCCACATTATCCACTTGGTTAAACATTTGAGGCACTCTCAACAATATATCATTCCGTTTCTTGCGTTGCTGTGGTTCATCACCTCGGCATCTGCGTATGCGTTTTCCCGCTCGGATGCGGGAAAAGATATCGAGCCCGATTCTGTCCTCTCGCTGCAATCGCCTGCCGATTCGATACTTGCGGCAATGCCGGACACTGTCACACATGATTCCCTTACCCTTACCGAAACCCAGCTTAAGCGCACCCGCATCTCTCAGGATTCAACGGCTACCGCTACCGCGAAGCCTAAAATCTCACGGATAAAGACCGACATCAACTCGGTGGTCGACATCACGGCGACAGATTCGCTGCTGATTGTCGGCAGAAACAATGCTTTTCTTTACGGCAACAGCGAAGTAACCTACGGCCAGCAGCAGATTTCAGCTGCCGAGATAGAGCTTGACATGGCAACCAATACCGTCTATGCCGTAGGTGCGCCGGACTCTACCGGTGAGATTGTCGGAAACCCGGTGTTTCAGGACAATGGCTCGCAGTACGAGGCTAAGACGATGCGCTATAACTTTGAGACCGAGAAAGGTATCATCACCGACGTCATCACCGAGCAGGGGGAAGGCTATCTTACCGGAGGCATCACAAAGAAAAACGCCGACGGCACATTTTTCTTGCAGAACGGCAGATACACCACTTGCGACAACCATGAGAACCCGCACTTTTACTTCCAGCTGACAAAAGGAAAGGTCAAACCAAAAAAAGATGTCGTAGCAGGTCCGTTTTATATGGTGCTTGCCGGAGTACCGCTCCCGCTTGCATTGCCTTTCGGCTATTTCCCCTTCTCCGAAAAATATTCATCCGGCATAATCTTCCCCTCCTTCGGCGATGATTATAACCGAGGCTTCTATCTTTCGGACGGAGGATACTATTTCGCTATCAGCGACAACATTGACCTTGCGCTCACCGGAGAGATATACACCAAAGGTTCATGGGGACTTAAAGCGCGTTCCGCTTATGTGAAGCGCTATAAATTTTCCGGCTCCTTTGACCTCAGCTACATCAAAACCATTCTCGGCGACAAAGGCGCGCCCGACTACTCGGTGTCAACCAACTTCCAGATTCTATGGAGCCACAGCCAGGATGCCAAGGCTAACCCTAACATGACCTTCTCCGCATCAGTCAACTTCGCCACTTCAGGATACTCCAGGAATGACTTGAACAGCTACTACAGCACCGCTTTCACCGAAAACACCAAGAGCAGTACCGTAAACCTCACTTACCGCAAGCCCGGTTCTAAATTTTCTCTCTCCACCACGGCGAGCATCGCTCAGCGTACTCAGGACTCCACCCTCGCGGTGTCGTTTCCGAACATAACCGTCTCCTATTCGCAGTTCGCGCCATTCAAGCGCAAGCGTCAGGTCGGAGCGGAAAAATGGTATGAAAAAATCAAAATGTCCTACAACGGCGTGTTCAATAACTCCCTTACTGCACGTCAGGACCAGTTCTTCAAGAAAAGCCTTATAAAAGACTGGAGAAACGGCATGCGCCACAGCGTTCCTATATCGGCGACATTCAATATTTTCCAGTACATCAACGTCACCCCTTCCGTAAACCTCACCGACAGGATGTACACCACCAAAGTAAAAAGGCAGTGGGATCCGAATGCGTCAGTCGAGGTGTGCGACACAAGCTATAGCCTCTACAATGTCTGGGATTTCAACGCCTCGATGTCGTTTGACACAAAAATCTACGGATTCTATCAGCCGCTGCCATTCCTCGGCGATAAAATCAAGATGATTCGCCATGTACTCACACCCACAGTGTCATTCAGCGGCTCGCCTGACTTCGGCTCACCCTTCTTCGGCTATTACGGCTCATATCAGGTGCCGGATGCAAACGGACAGATGACTACAAGAAAATATTCCCTGTTCCCCAACAGTCTGTTCGGTGTGCCGGGGCAAGGAAAGAGCGGAACAGTCAGCTACCAGCTTGCTAACAACCTTGAAATGAAAATCAGGGATGACAATGACTCGCTTGGCGAACGCAAGATAACGCTTATCGAGAATTTTGCGGTAAGCCAGAGCTACAACTTTGCCGCCGACTCCCTTAACTGGAGTAATATCAATACCTCCATTCTTCTTAAACTCACAAAAAACTTCAACCTCAACCTTTCCGCTACATGGGACGTGTACACCTACCAGCTTAATGCGGCGGGAAATCCGGTGCGGGTGAACATACCGCGTTGGAAAGCCGGCAAAGGCATCGGACGCCTGTCAAGCACCGGCACATCGTTCTCTTACTCCTTCAACAACAATACTTTCAAGAGGAAGAAAGATAAAAAAGACAATAAAAACAACCAAGGCGACCAGAACGACGCAGAGAATCCTGAAGATGATCCTATGGCTAACGGTGCCGCCACAAATGAATCTCACGAGCAGAAAAACAGCGACATAATCCTTAATCCGGACGGATATATGGCATGGGAAGTGCCCTGGAACTTCACTATCAACTACAGCATCGGCTACGGCTACGGCGCTTTCAACAAGAAGAAGATGGAGTACGACGGCAAGATTACCCAAAACCTCAGCTTCTCCGGCAATATCCGACCTACCAAAAACTGGAATTTCAGTTTCAGTGCAAGCTACAACTTTGACACACATAAGCTTGCATATATGAATTGCAATATCACCCGCGACCTTCACTGCTTCAGCATGCGAGCAAGTTTTGTGCCTGTCGGACCGTATAAGTCATACAATTTCCACATTGCTGTCAACTCGTCGATTCTCTCCGACGTCAAGTATGACAAACGCTCGTCTATGCGCAGTGGCGTCACATGGTATTGATACTGGTTTTTAGCTCCGGCAGCTAAACAAATTCCATACTGGCGGAGTTTTACTTTAAGTAATTAGCGTCAACCCGGCGCACATTCATCATATTGGTTATTGTGGCACATAAACTGCTTTCACGGATTCCGAAAATAATAATGTGGGTCATCATCTCACTGGTGGCTCTTGTGGTATTGATCGTCGCGGCGCTGTATATCCCCCCCGTGCAGACTTGGGTTAAGGACTTTGCCCTTGAAAAGGTGAGGGAAAGCACGGGAATGAATATCACAGCTAATTCTTTCCGTCTCAAATTCCCCCTTACTCTTTCAGTAGGTGATGTCACGGTTGTCGAGGCTTCGGGCGACACTATGGCAACCGTGGGAGCGCTTGACCTTGATGTCAAGCTCCTGCCTCTGCTTAAAGGTGACATTGATGTGGCTACAGCTTCCGCTTCTGATGTCTACTACGCTCTCGGCAATCAGGACTCGGCAATGATGATTCGCGCCAACATAAGCAATTTTGTGCTGGAGGCGGCGAACATGAACTTCTCCAAAGGCAATATTGATATTGACGAGGCATCTGTTGACGGCGCGGATGTGCGCCTTGTAATGAAGGACACCGTCACCGCCACTACCGACACCGCAGCATCTTCACCCTTAAAAATCACGGCAAAGTCGATTCGCATGGCAAATGTGAGATACCGCATGGCTATGATGCCGGTAATCGACTCGATGGATGTGACTGTGCCGCTTGCCCGTCTTGAGGACGGCGTTGTCGACATGGGCAGCAGGATAATCACAGCCAAATCATTGGGTATCGATTCCGTAAAGGCGCTGTATCTCACTCCGTCAGCTGAATATCTGGCACAGAATCCCGTCAAGGAGGCGGTGGATACCATGCCGCTTACACCGGACTCGGCGATGTGGACCGTCACTGCAGACCGGCTGCGCCTGACTGCTAAAGATGCTGTGTACGCCATGCGCGGGGCGCAACCGCAGCCCGGGCTTGACATGAATTACCTCGAAGTATCCGATGTGGCTATCGCTGTCGACTCCTTTTATAATAAGGGGATGGCAATCATAGTGCCTTTGAAACAGATGACCGGCAATGAGCGCTCAGGGCTTCATCTGGATGCAACCGGCACTTTCTCCATGGACTCGGTGCTGATGAAGGCAAGCGGCTTTAAGCTCAACACCACATTCTCATCTTTCAAGCTGAATGCCGAAATGGGCGTAGGCGACCTTGCTGCTGACCCGTCATTGCCCCTCAAGCTTGATGCATCCGGATTACTCTCACTTGCCGATATTGAAATTGCAATGCCGGCAATGCAACCGATGTTGCGCGATTTGCCCCGCACTTCCGACATTATATTGGATGCCGCTGTTTTCGGCACATCCGGAGACCTTACGATTGAAAACATCTCCGCTTCGCTCCCCGGATTTGCATCCGTGCGTGCCGGAGGCAACATAAACAACCCGTTTGATTTCAATGCAATGGGTGGAGAAGTTGATTTGGAGGGCGATTTCTCCAACCTTAATCCTATAAACCCGACTCTCCTCGAAGCGAAAATGGCTAAGCAGGTCAAACTGCCGCCGATGAAACTGAGAGGAAAGGTGGATTACAATCCCGGCAGAGTTGACGGCAACCTCGCTCTCACCGCAGCAGGAGGCAGAATCGCCCTCAAGGCGCTCTGGCAACAGAAAGCTGAAGGGTATAACGCAGGAATAACGGTTGACAAATTCCCGGTTGACGCGTTTATGCCATCGCTTGGCGTAGGACCTGTCACCGCAACCCTATCGGCAAAAGGTCAGGGATATGATCCGTCGAATCCCCGCTCGCATCTCACTGCTTCAATTGACCTTGAAAGTGTCGAATACCTCAAAAAGAACTATACCGATATCTCCGCACAAGCTGATTTGCAGGATTCAAAGGCAACCGGTTCTATCACCAGCAATAATCCCGGAGCGGAAATAGATATTGATTTTACCGCTGAGTTTCTCAAGAACGGATATACATGGGATATTGACGGGCACATTCTTGACCTTGATTTGCAGGAACTGCAGATGTCACCCACGCCGAATAGCGGAAGCCTGACCTTGAAAAGCACCGGTTTCATGAGTGCCGATGCAAAAAACATTGAGGCGAATGCACGGATTCTTTCTCTTGACTGGAATCTGGACGGCAACAAGATTTATTCGCCGGAAACCGAGCTCAATTTCAATGCGGCGGACTCGCTTGTAACGGCTGACATATCTTCCGGTGACCTGTCGGCACGGTTTGCATCCTCATGCTCGCTTGATTCGCTTCTTGCCGGATTTGACCGCACGATGGCGGTGATTGACACAGCTGTAGAGCATAAAAACGTGGACATTATAGCGTTGCAGAAAGCGATGCCCCCTGTTGACCTACGGCTCAATTCCGGACCTAATAACTTTGCCGCGGCATACCTTGCCAACTCCGGTATCCAGTACCGCAACGCCACGGCAAGTTTCCGAAACGACTCTCTGTTCAGCCTCTCTACCGACATTCTCGGCTTCACTACAGGCACAACTCGCCTTGACACTATTTCATTCGGAGCGGTGCAGCATGGCAAGTTCCTCCCGTTCAAAGGAGCGGTCAGCAACCGGCCCGGCACTATGGACAATTTCGCCCATGTGAATATGTCCGGATTCCTTGCGAATGACAAATTCGGATTCATGCTCACCCAAAAGAATATTCAGGGTGAAAAAGGGTTTGTTGTAGGCATATCCGCTACAATGCAGGATTCTGTCGTATCAGTCAGGTTCGTCCCCTACTCCCCCACCATAGGCTACAAGAAGTGGTATTTCAATAAGGACAATTTCGTTTCATATAACTTCCTTACGCACCACATTGATGCCAACCTGATGGCATCGAGCGGCAAGAGCTATATAAAATTGTACACTGAGCATGAAGAGGGAGACAATCATGAGCAGGAGGACTTGATTGTAAAGATTTCTGATATCCACATTCAGGACTGGCTTTCGATTTCACCCTACTCTCCACCGATGAAGGGTGACCTTGGAGCCGACATGAAAATCCATTGGAACAAAGACCAGCTTACCGGAAATGGAGTTGTGTCCCTCAATGATTTGATATATGGCAAAGACCGTGTAGGTTCTTTTGATGTGGGTGTCGATGTGCTCGCCGCGGCAGACGGAGTGCTTCATGCCGATGCCTCACTGCTGGTGGACAGCATCAAGGTTATAACAGCGCGGGGTGTCCTGAATGACACTGCATCGGCAAATCCATTCCTGCTTGACTTCTCGATGATTCACTTCCCGCTCCGCGTCCTCAACCCCTTCCTCCCCAAAGAGTACGGTCAGCTGTCAGGCATGCTGAACGGCATGATGGATATAACCGGAAATATCGCTAAACCTATTTTCAACGGCTATATAGACTTTGACAGCACTGCGGTCAATGTGGGAATGCTCGGCACCAATTTCAAATTCTCTGAAAACAAGATACCGGTTGACAGCAGCATAGTGAGATTCGACGGATTCTCGATCACGGCGTCAAACCAGAATCCGCTGAGCGTCAACGGTACGGTTGACCTCACCAATCTCGCCAACATGAAGATTGACCTTGACATGAAAGCGAGGAATATGCAGATTGTCAACTCAAACCGCCCGCGCAAGGCTGATGTTTACGGCAAAGCGTTCATAGATTTTGATGCTAGCGTCAAAGTCGGAATGTCATTCCTCAATGTGGATTCTAAACTGAAAGTGCTCCCGGGCACAAATGTAACA
>CAMWQE010000106.1 GCA_947176335.1 uncultured Porphyromonadaceae bacterium
TTGAATTTCAATAATTTCAAAGTACTCTTATGATTTTTTAGTGGACACTAATGTATCTTTATATGAAATCAACAGAAATCGGGCGCCGGAGGATATCCGACGCCCGAATTATTAAAGATTGTCTGTTTCGTTTATTAGTTCTGGTTATCAATACGGAATCTTACACGAGCTGTAAAGTAACAGTTCACTGCATGTCCGTTCATCTTACCGGGGATAAACTTCGGAAGACTCTTGATAACTCGTACTGCTTCTTTGTCAAGTGCGGGGTCAATCGGTTTGAGGACTTTAACGTCACCGATGCTACCGTCTTTCTTAACGACGAAACGTACATTAACAGTACCTTGAACACCGTTGTCAAGTGCAACCTGAGGATAGTTGGTGTGTTCACCAATCCACTTCAGAAGAGCTGCATCACCTGCGGGGAATTTAGCTTCCTGTTCCACAGCTTCAAACACATAGTTTTCGTCAGCCTCAGGCTTCTTTTCTTCAACGACAACCACTTCTTTGTGCTCCTGCGCATTGATGATGTCGTCAACACCGCGGTCTTCGTTGACAGCGCCGATTGCGCGCTCGTCTTCTTTCATTTCATCCTGGCTCTTGATTTCCTCAGCCTGTTCGTCAGGCACGATCGCAATCTCGGCGGATTTCACGGTGTTAAGAAGTTCTTCCTTGATAACTTCGGGCTGCTGCTCCTCGATTCTCTGCTGCTCTTCTTCCTGAGGCTCTTCTTCGGGCTCGTCTGTAGTAACGAGTTCTGCAAGAACCTGTTCGCCAGTATCCTCAGGACGGGCTTCAGCAGCTTTGATAACAGTGTTTACAAGGAAAGCGAGCGCTGCTACGATTGCGATTACAATGATAATCACAATCATTGCTTTATTATGGCGTGAATTTGAGGCTTTACGGAGCTGATATGCACCATACTCTTTGTTTTTGCCTTCAAAGATTAGGTCGCGCCACTCTTTTGATGAAAGATCTACATCTTTTGCCATTTTTTCTAAGCTTTTAAAGTTAATATATATCTTACATCAAAAATCACTTGTTAAGACGGTTATAGCCATCAATCATCAATGAGTCTGTACGATTCATGTTATCAATCTGATAACGGGAGATGTGGTTGATCTGCATTTCGTCAAGTGCGCTGATAAGGCTTTCCCAGGAAGCACCGGGGGTAGCTTTGATGACCACGATGGGGCGGGTGAGTGTAGAGTCATTTCTGTACTCTTTAGCTCTTGCCTGATAGATGCTGTCATTGAGGTCCTTGTTGGGGTGGAGCTCTCTGTTGCGCCACTGCTCCTTGAGGACATCGATTTTAGCAAGCACCTGCTTGTTGCGGTCATGGAGGATTTTACGGATACCACGCTGAACAGTACCGTCATTACCAATGAAGGTTTCCTTCTTGATGTTTGACGCACCGGAAACAGTGTCAATCTGAGCCTGTCCCTCGTAGTAGTAAACAATGTTCATAGGTTTGCCTTCCTCGTCTTTCCTGATATCGCCGTTGTCGTTGCGCTCAGTGTCAACGATGAGGGTAATCGCTTCTGATTCTTTAGCTTTGCTCATATCCTGCTGTTCAAGCTTCTCATTGGTAGGAAGTGAAATCTGCAGGGTCTGAGATTTAATCATTGTGGTACAAAGCATAAAGAACGTAATCAGAAGCATGTTCATATCCACCATGGGAGTGAAGTCCACATGGATAGACATTTTCTTCTGGGCGCCTTTTTTCTTTTTGCCACCCTTGTCTGATTGTTCTATCTGTGCCATAATGATTTAATCTTGCTCAGTTTTAAGTGCTGTCATCAAGCTGAAGCGGTTCATCTTGAGTGTCTGGAGATTGTCGAGTACGTTGTGAACTCTCTCGTAGGGAGTGCCGTGGTCGGCTTTCACTGCTATACCTTCGCCTTTTTTCATCATGCTCTGGAGATTGTCGTTAGAGCTTGAGTAGATAGCACGCATCCAGATCTGGAATTCATTCGGCTTGCTGAGGTCGCGGTTACCGTCCAAGGGTATACCAACGTCAGCGCGAGTCATATCTGAAACGATTTTATCCTGCTCAGTCTGAGACTTTCTCAAGAATTCGGGCAGAGCCTTGAAGGGAACTCCAAACATATTGATTTTGGAGAACACCGCTACGTCCTGTTCTGTCAGATTCACGGGATTGCTCGGGTGAAGTCTGTTATACTCGGCAACAGCGTTTTTAAGGATTTCGGCTCTGATAGCTTCTGAGCCCCATGTGTCCTTAGTGTCTGCTTCAGCGTCACCGGTAATAGACAGGAACACTTTTCCTTCGGGTGAGATAAGGATAGTAGCAACGTTTGCTACGGGCACCTTGATTTCAGAAACAGATGACGGTGTGATAACAGTCACAGGCTCCTTCTGAAGGAAAGTAGACGTCAACATGAAGAAAGTAAGCAAAAGAACAGTCACGTCACTCATCGCGGTCATGTCGATGAGGGTACTCTTTCTTTTAATTTTTACTTTTCCCATATTACAGTTCTATTTATATAATTAAGGTGTAATGCGGGATTAGTGAGTAGCAGCAAATGTCTGCACGATTGAGAAACCGATTTCGTCGATAGCGTAGGTGAGGTTATCGATTTTGTTGGTGTAGAAGTTGTAAGAAATAACAGCGAATGCACCGGTTGCGATACCGAATGCGGTATTGATAAGAGCCTCAGAGATACCGGTAGAGAGCTCGGTTGAGTCAGGAGCACCGCTCTGTGCGAGAGCCTGGAATGATTTGATCATACCCATCACAGTACCGAGAAGACCAACGAGAGTACCGAGTGTTGTCATTGTAGCAACGATAGGCAGGTTCTGCTGGAGTGCGGGCATTTCGAGAGCTGTAGCTTCTTCAACTTCTTTCTGAAGAGTAGCAACTTTCTGCTCTTTTGTAAGGGTTGTGTTCATATCCATTTCCTGATAGCGAACGAGAGCTGCTTTAACAACAGCTGCTACGCTACCCTGCTGAGCTGCGCAGAGCTTTTTAGCACCTTCGATGTCGTTCTTAACGAGGCAAGCCTTAACGCCAGCAACAAACTTGGTGATGTTGCCTTTACCTTTGGCTGACTTCATAGCGATGAAACGCTCAACAGAAAGTACGATAACTGTGAGGAAGAGGGTCTGGAGGATAGGCACGATGAAACCACCTTTGTAGATTGTTCCCCAGAGGTCGATGGGGTGACCTTCTTCGAAGTGTGATTCGTGACCGAACCAGAAGATGAAGAGACAAATGGCTACAATGAAGCAAGCGATGATAACAAGAAATGCATTCTTGATACCGCCTACATTGCTACCTTCTTTCTTAGCAGCGGGCTTTTGTGCCGCAGGCTGAATGGGCTTTTGAGCTTCCATAATTGAGATAATTACTAAATTGTTTGTTAAGGTTAATATTGAGTTTGTTGTCTTGGATTCTTCAGGGAGCCAACGTAAGCCGTGGTTTTCGACGTTTTCGTGGTATCGATATTTCGGTTACTCTTTGGATTCCGGGGGAAACACTATTGCAAAAGTATTATTTAGTTTTTAACTGACAAAATTTTTATGATTTATTTTTCATCTGCGGGTGCAACACCATGATGTTTTTGCCCTTAGAGGGGTGCGGGAAGCAACATTTGGCAAGTTTTTGCAAAGTTTTCTCAAAATTATTAAATAACTTTGCGGTGATAATACCGCATCCATTCAATCACTACCATCTTATCATGGAAAATACCCTTACAGTCAAGCGCGGGCTTGACCTGAGCATCGAAGGGAGCGCAAACTGGAGCTCCCCGCAGGATTGCCCCGCGTCACTTGTCGCGGTGACTCCGGATGATTTCCCCGGATTCCTGCCAAAACTCGAGGTGAAGGAGGGGGACACCGTGAGTGCCGGTTCTCCCCTGATGCATGACAAAAACAATGAGGACATCAAGCTGGTTGCCCCTGTATCTGGCACAGTCACCGCTATTATAAGAGGTGAACGTCGGAAAATAGAGCGCGTGGAGATGACTCCCAGAGGCAACGACAGCAGGTCCTTCAATATAGACCTCGCCCTTCCCGAAAGCATAATCGCAGCTCTTAAAGATAGCGGGTTATGGGCAGAGATGCGCCAGCGCCCTTACGATATCGTGCCGGTTGCCGACCGCGTTCCGAGAGACATTTTCGTCACCGCTTTCGATTCTTCACCTCTTGCACCGGATTTGAATGAACAGGTACGTGGCAAGCAGAAGCAGATCGACGCAGGCATAAAGGCGCTGTCAACCCTCACCCCGGGGAAAGTTTATGTGTCAACCCGGCCGGACGCTTCATTCCAGGTTCCGGCGGAAGCGATACACTACACCGTTACCGGTCCGCATCCGGCAGGAAATGCCGGCGTTCAGGCAGCAAACATCGCACCTATAAATAAAGGTGAGACAATATGGACCCTTTCAATCCTCACGGTAGCATCGCTCGGCGAACTTATCCTTACCGGCAAACGTGATTTTTCGGCAATAGTAGCCGTAACCGGACCGGAAGTGGGCAGACCTTACTATGCGCAGACAGTACAAGGCGCGGCTGTGAAGCCCCTTCTTGAAGGACATATAGTCGAAGATGAACGGCATCACCGAATCATATCGGGAAACATACTCACCGGCACAAAAATAAGCAAGGACGGCTTCCTGAGATTTCCTTACCGCCAGGTTACAGTCATTGCCGAGGGCGATGATGTGGATGAGTTTATGGGCTGGGCATCAATCAGCCCGTCAAAGATGAGTGTGAGCCGCTCTTTCCCGTTCCGCATGTTCCACAAAAAGTTTTCACCGGACGCACGCATCCTCGGAGGGCGCAGAGCAATGATTATGAGCGGTGAGTACGACAAGATGATGCCTATGGACATCATGCCGGAATATCTGCTGAAAGCAATAGGAGCACGGGACATCGACATGATGGAGAAACTCGGAATCTATGAGGTCGCTCCCGAAGACTTCGCGCTATGCGAATATGTGGATCCGTCCAAAATCGAGATACAGAAAGCGGTGAGAGAAGGACTTGACTGGCTCCGCAAGGAAATTGAATGAACCTACATAAACCAACATTATCCTGATGTTACGCAAATATTTAGACCGCATCAAGCCGAATTTCGAGCCTGGAGGAAAATTTCAGGCACTACATTCGGTGTTTGACGGCTTGGAAACATTTCTCTACACTCCACGCACCACATCGGCTTCCGGAGTGCATGTCCACGACAGCCTGGACTCTAAGAGAATAATGATCATAGTTGTGCTCGCGCTAATGCCGTGCCTGCTCTTCGGAATGTACAACACCGGCTACCAGAACCTGCTTGGCTCCCACGCCACATCATTTCCGTTCTGGAGCATAATGGCTTACGGGTTCCTAGCGATCCTGCCGAAAATCATCACGACATACGTTGTAGGTCTCGGCATTGAATTTATCGTCGCCCAATGGCGCAAAGAGGAAATCCAGGAAGGATTCCTTGTGACAGGCATACTGATTCCGCTCATATGCCCGATCGAGCCTCCGCTATGGATGCTTGCAGTCGCAACCGCATTCTCGGTAATTTTCGTGAAAGAGGTTTTCGGTGGCACAGGTTATAATATTTTTAATGTGGCGCTTGTGACACGCGCGTTTCTTTTCTTCGCCTATCCGGCAAGCATGAGTGGCGACAGGGCATTCATTTCCGCCAATCCTATCTGCGGGCTCGGAGGCACAGTCAATTTTGCCGACGGCATATCCGGCGCGACTCCGCTCGGACAGATTGCAACCATGAGCGGCGGAGTGCCTGAGATAAAGAATATCGCAGGAGAGGCGGTCAGCAACTGGGATGCATTCCTCGGACTGATTCCCGGTTCATTCGGCGAAACCTCGACACTCTGCATTCTCATCGGTGCGGCACTGCTGCTCGTGAGCGGTATTGCCAGCTGGCGCATAATGCTGTCTGTATTTGCCGGAGGTTTGATTGCCGGGGTGGTCGTCAACTGGTGCGCCACTCCCCTTTACCCGGCATCTTACCTGTCTCCCTGGCAGCAGCTTATCTATGGGGGATTTGCTTTCGCAGCCGTATTCATGGCAACAGACCCTGTCACAGCAGCACGCACCGGGGTTGGAAAATACATCTACGGAGTGCTTGTGGGTGTGATTGCAATTATAATAAGAGTTTATAACAACGGCTATCCTGAAGGCGCGATGCTTGCAGTGCTGCTCATGAACGCCTTCGCACCCCTGATTGATTACTGTGTGGTGCAGACCAACATCAGCCGCCGTCTTAACCGCCTGAAGGCTAAAGCAGAAAAATCATGAACAAGCAGAGCAACACTTACACGGTGATATATATCATAGTGCTTGCGGCAATAGTTGGCGCGGCACTCGCTTTCACCTCTCTGAGCCTGCGCGGCAAGCAGACGGAGAATGCCGACATTGACAAGATGCGCCAGATTCTTGCATCAGTCCATATCACCTCCGCAAAGGGAGAAACCACCGCGGATTTCAATAAATACATCGTTGCCCAGAAAGTCATTGACTCAGCAGGTAATGATGTAGAGGGTAAAGCATTCGACATCAATGTGGCAAACCAGATAAGGCTCGCCGACAATGAACGCAAACTACCTGTGTTTGAATGCCGCCTTTCTGACGGGTCGACGAAATACATTCTCCCGGTGTATGGCGCGGGTCTCTGGGGACCAATCTGGGGCTATGTGGCTATAAATTCAGACGGTTCGACAATTTATGGTGCATATTTCGCTCATCAGGGGGAAACACCCGGACTTGGAGCAGAAATTGAAAAACCTGCATTCAGCGACCAGTTTGAGGGCAAACAGCTAAT